>JAVVHK010000017.1:0-13469 GCA_032249525.1 Bacteroidota bacterium
GGGCGCTGGCCGCCGCTGTGAGGGCGCGCCCGCCCGCAGGGCGGGCGCGCCCATCTCCTCTTCACACTAAGAAAGCCTTTGGTCTCAAAATGGTATTACATGAGGGCTGAAATCACCCCCCCTTCGTGAAGTTTGGGGGGGAAGCGCGGCTCAGCTGAGACTGCGGCTGGATCGGCTAAGGGGCTACTCCGGCGGTATGGCGGCGAGAAGTTCTCGTATAGCTACTTCGGGGTCGGGAGCCTGCACAAAGGCGGAAATCACTGCCACCCCGTAGAGTTTCGGAATAGCGGCAAAGAGTTCTTGCGCCCGCTTTGGCGTAATACCCCCTATAGCAATTACCGGATGCGAGATGGCCTCAACAAATTGTCGTAGCCCCTCTATACCTAAGGGCGGACGGGACCCGGGTTTGGTCGGACTCTCAAAAACAGGCCCCACCCCCACATAAGCCAGCGGTAGGTGCCGAATCCGCTGATAATACTCCAAGCTGTGCACACTGGCACCTATTACCATGAGCGGTGGCAGCTGACGAAGAGCCACTTCTATGGGCGTATCCTCCTCTCCTAAGTGCACCCCTGATGCCCCCACCTCCACCGCCACCTCTACATAATCATTCACAAATAACTGCACGCGATGCTGGCGACAGAGGCGAGCAATAGTCATCAACTCCGCTAAGTGGGTCTCTCGGCGAAAGCTCTTCTCTCGGTATTGAATGGTAGGAGCCCCCATCCGAATAGCCATCTGCACTAAGTCCAGATGAGAAAAGCGGCTTTGAGTGGAGGTGTCTGTAATCAGATGGAGGCGGCCCAGCTTAAGCATATCACAGGTCCATAAGCCGACGTACGAAATCTATCCGGTCTCGGGTGTTTTTTTCCAGGATAGGGTCGCCGTGCGCCGAGACCAGGCGGTAACCTTCCCGCTCCAAGAGGCTGATGATGGAGGTAAGGTAAGGCGTATTGACTTTGAGGACGATGTAGGCTTTGCCGGGTTCCTCTTCATGGCTCAGCAGATAGGCGGAAAGGATTTGGGCATGTTCACTTTCCACAATGTAGGCGATGTGGCTGAGGCTGTAGTTGGAAAGCTCTGTCTCTAAGATCAAGACGCTGCCTCGCTCTTGGACGGCACCGAGCTGGCTCCACCATTGGATCAGAGAGTCGGCTGTGAGGAGTCCTAAGTAATGATTTTCGGGGTCGGTAACGGGTACTTCGGGGGTATGGTAGGCGTGCATGATTTGGAGGGCATCGTAGATGGTAGCTTGGGGGGAGAGGGCGGGGACTTCTTTGAGGGAAAGGGAGAGGATGGGGGCTTCGGGCTTTTGGCGGGCTAAGGCTTTTTTGGGGAGGAGCCAGCGGTAATGTCCCTCCGCATCCACTATGGGCAAGTGATATAAACGTGGGTGCCGGGCAAAGAGCTTGCGGGCTTCCTGCACGCTACCCTCTAAGGAGAGGGTTACTCGACGATAGCGCAGCAAAGGCATCACGGCCAAAGTCGGGGGAAGGGACCTCATACTCCTACCTCCTGCAAAAATCGTGTCAAATGCGCATGAAATGCCTCCGGCTGCTCCATCATCGGCGCATGCCCGCATGCGTCAATGAAATAGAGCTTGGCCCTCGGCAGCATCCGATAAAACCCATACGCTACACTCACCGGCGTAATCGTATCATTGAGCCCCCAAATCAAGGCCGTCGGAATATCTATCTCGCCAAGCCAGGGCGCCACAGACGAACGTTGCGCTTCCCGAGCAATTTTCAGGATTCGCAGAGCTTTGTAGTTGTCATTGACGATCTCATATACTTCTTGTATGAGTTCGGGTGTGGCATGGGCCGGATCGTAGAAAGTGTAGGCGACCCGTTCCGCTACATATTCATAACTGCTGCGCCGAGGGAAGGTAGAACCCATTCCCTCCTCAAAGAGTCCCGAACTTCCTGTAAGAACCAGCGCTCGGAAAAAGTGGGGATGGGCGCGGGCTGCCAGCAAGGCTAAATGTCCTCCTAAGGAGTTTCCTATCCAGATGGCAGGGGAGAGGCCCTCATGGGTGAAAAAGTCTATGAGATATTGGGTAAGGGCGCTGAGGGAGGGTTCTACGGGGCTTACCTCGTAAATGGGGAGGAGTGGCACATAGACATGATACTTTTGTCCCATATGGGCGAGGGTGTGGCTCCAGTTGCTCAAGGCGCCAAAGAGGCCATGGACTAAGACCATAGGAGGACCTCCGATCAAGCCACCATGGGCATAGCGGTAATTCTCGCGATTAACTACGGTCCATGCGTGGGAGAGGGCTGTCTGGGTAGGAAGTAAGGAGGTGGTTTCATTCGTCATGACCACCGCTAAGAAACATATTTAGGTCGGTACTTGGGTTGTGATCAGGTTGAGCCAAGTGCGGAAAAGGCGCGGCCCTGCTGGGGTCAAAATGGAGTCTGGATGGAACTGTACGCCCCATATGGGGTATTCCATGTGCCGAAAGGCCATACAGAGCCCCTCTTCATCCACTGCTAAAACTTTGAGAGTATCCGGAAGCTGGTACACGCCCAAGGCATGGTAAAGTCCTACGGGAAGGGGATTTGGGAGCTGCTGAAAGAGGTCTTCGCCTTCATGCGAGATGAGCGCTTGAACCCCGAAGCGAGGTCGTCCCGTGGGATGGACCGTGGCGCCGTACGCCAAGGCTAAATACTGATGCCCTAAGCATATGCCTAATATGGGGATATTGAGGGCTGGAGGGAGTAGGGGCGGTAATAACGCTTGCAGCCGACTCGGATGCCCCGGCCCCGGCCCAATCACAATCCCCTGCCAAGGATAGTAATACACCTCCGCCGGCGATAGCACCTCCACCGACCGAACTACCACCTCCGCTCCAGCCAGCTTTAGCCCAGCCCAAATGTTGTAAGTAAAAGAATCATGGTTATCAATCAGCAAAATGCTGGGGGGCCGACTCATAAGTCTTTGAGCAGAGTGGCAAGGCCTACCTCCTCTTTGTGCACGGCTTTTAGCCGACCAGCCTTATCATACACATAAATCGTAGGCGCCACGCTATACCCGAAATAGCTATCAAACCGAAAATCTTTATCCCGTAAAATAATCACATTGGGAAGCTTCTTGAGGTACTTTTCTCGGAAGTCTGCCAGAGCGGCCGAAGTCTCCGTAGATACCCAGATGAGCTGGATTCCGTCTAAGGCTTTGGGGTTTTCTGCGAGGAGAGTAGCTTGTTTCTGGCAATGGTCGCAGTAGGGGTCAAAGAAGAAGACGATGCGGCCGCGGGGAGCCGGGGGTAGGTCTTTTTCGGTGAAAGGCTTGTCATCCAGGGTGTAAAGTAAGAACTTGGGGAAGGTCTGGGCAGGAGGATATTTTTCGGGTTGGGCCCAAAGGATACCGATGCTGACCAGCACAAGCCACCGCATAAAGCAAAGGTAAGCAAAGTTTGCGCCAGGGCGGGGGACAGCCAGCACACGCCCCAGACCCCCCTAAGGCGAGGCCACCTATATATCAAATCTTTCCAGCCCGCTCCTATGCACGACTGCCGCTGCCTGTATCTCCCCCTCCTTCAAGGCAAAAACCCGACTGGCCTCAGCTATGCTCAAGTATGAAGAAACCGCGCACCCACTGGATTTGACTTTCTCAAAAAAGCGGCTGGTGAAGGAGACGTAGAACAAGTGCGGTTATTTTCGCCGATGGGGGGTGTCGTGGTTTCCAGTCTGCCTTATCGTCGGGGGCAGGATGGCGTCTATAGAGATAGAGCTGCCTTTGACCCTGCCTACGGGCTTTTATATTTTGGAGGTTACGGGCCGAAGGGGCTGGCAGGCGCAGGCCAAAGTGCTTATCGGGACGCCGTAAGCGGAGGGGAAGGCGTACTTTTGTCGGGTGGAGCGCTGGGGGAGTCGGCTGGGGGCCTTGTTAGCCTTGATTGGCGGGGCCGTCGGCCTGGGAAATTTTTTGCGCTTTCCCTTTCAAGCGGCGAAATACGGGGGTGGAGCTTTCTTGGTGCCCTACCTGATTGCGGTGGTGTTGCTGGCTTTCCCAATGGTATGGATAGAGATGATTTTGGGGCGGTCGGGCGAGGGTAAAGTCCATAGTATCACTCGGCTTTTAGGCCTGTGGGGCGGCCCCCTCGGACGAGTAATAGGGAGCTGGGGCGTCTACGTGAGCCTCGTAGTAGGAAGCTATTATGCCCTGCTGACGGGCTGGACCCTCGGCTACACCATCGAAGCGCTTCTGGGTATGCTTTCCCATCTGACTCCAGAAACCGCCCAAGAATACTGGAAAAACTTTCAGCTACAGGGGCCTTATTGGACGCTTTTGGTGCTTTTTCTCATGGGACTGACCATGACCTTCCCCATCCAAAAAGGGCTGGAGAGGCTCAGCCTGTACGGGATGCCGCTTCTCTTTATATTGGGAGTGGGGATTGCGATAGGGGCGCTTTTCTTGGGAAAGGCGGGCTCCTGTGAAACCTGCGATAGCTGGGTGGGCATAACGTACATTTACACGCCCCGCTGGGAGGCGCTGGTCAATCCCTCTGTGTGGTTAGCGGCGGCGGGGCAGGTTTTCTTTTCGGTGGGGGTGGGCTTTGCGATGTATCCCGTGTATGCCTCGTATTATGCCTCTTCGGCGGGCATCCGAAAGGCAGGCGCCCAGACGATCCTTGCTAATACCCTGACCGAAGTAGGATTAGGCGGCCTTATCGTCGTACCCGTAACTACCGCCTTCCTGGGCTTAGAGACCGTCCGGTCGAAGGCGGGCTTTGGACTGGGTTTTGAAGTGATGCCCGTAGCTTTGGAAAAGTGGGGCGGGCGCGCCCTCATAGCCGCCTGGTACTTTCTGCTGTTTTTGGCCGCTTTTTCTTCCCTCATAGCGATGGGGGTGGTTGTTCGGGCTTTTCTGGCGGAGGCGATGCGATTGTCGCTTCAAAAAGCCTCATGGGTTTCTGTTTTGCTGATGGCAGGGCTGGGTATCCCCGTGTACATGGGAGATGAGAGGGTTTTGACTCTGTATGACCTGTGGGCGGGGACGGTGTTTTTGATAGCGGTGGCGGTGGGGGAGTGGTGGCTTTTCAAGCGCTTGGGGGCCGTAGGCTGGGAGACCCTCCATCAGGCCGGGCAGAAGCCCTTACACCCTTTTTGGAGGTTCACCATTCGGTATCTAACCCCTCTCATGTTAGGCTTCATTCTTGTGGGCAGTTTCTTCACGCCTACGGGGGGAGATTGGGGGAAGGCTTTCCGTACGTTTTTCCAGACGGGCCAATGGCCATGGAGCCCAGAGGCGCTGCCCCTGGCGCTGGGGCAATGCTTAGAGTCCGAATGGGCCATAGGGGGAGGCATTCTCCTTCTTCTTGTGCTAGCGATGCTCATAACTTTGGCCCTGCGTGAGCAGCACTAAGTGGGATTGGCGGGGGATTTTGCCCTACCTCCCTCCCCGGGAAAAGCGAGTTTTGTGGGCTTTGGGTGGGATTTTGGGCGCGGCTATTCTCTTAGCCTTTTGGGCTTGGCAGAGACGAAATACCTACGACCATCTGCTGGTGCCCCTCTTTTTTCAGCAGGAGGAGATAGCTCCCATTCGGACGGATACGGTGGGGTATCGCCCCATTACGGTGGAAGTGCCTTTGCGATGGGGCTTTGGTGTGCATGTGGGAGAGGCGATAGTCCCTCCTGGCTGGGTAGTTATCCTGGCAGCAGTTCTCATAGGGTTGGGGTGGGCGGCGCTTCTGACGGCGGTTACGCGCATGCAGGGCTTTTTGCCGTATCTTATTTATTTTGCTTGGGGGGCATGGGTTTTTATGGCGGAGGCGGCTTCTACTTGGGCGGGGGTGGATCCTTTTTATGTGGTTTCCCTGGGGATAACGCTGGTAGGGGTACTGCCGGCCTACTTGGGCCAATCGGGCCTTTGGCGCCGAAGTATAGGGAGCACCTTTGGGCTTTTAGTGGCTGTTATAGGAGGGCTTTTCGTTTTGCCTGCTCTCTGGCGAAGGGAGGTTTCCTTGCCGGTGCTTCTCCAGCCTTGGATTGCTTATCCAGCGCTGATACTCTTTTTAGGTGTGCTGGTGGGCGTGTTGCATGGGCCTCTGGTGGCGGCGGCGGGGTGGGCTTACCTTCAGGAGCGCACGCGAGGGGGGCCGAGCCTCTTTCTGAGTGGGACGACCCTCGCTATTCTTTTGAGTGCGGGGCTCTTTCTTCTGCCGTCCGAAACCGCCTACGCCTTCACCGTCCCCATTATGCTGGGGCTTGTAGCCCTGGGATTTTTCTTTCTTCAGCCGTACTTTCCCAGTGTAGCGGGGGTGTTTTCGCAGCCAGCGGCCCTCCCATGGGCCTGGAGTGGAATAGGCCTCATTTTGAGCGCCGGAATCCTCTATCATGCCCAGAGCCATGAGTACATGTTTTTATACCGAGTAGGTGAAATCACCCGGCTCACCCTGGCTATTGGCCTGCCCCTAATGAGTTTGTATTTAGGGCTAAACTTCTGGCCCCTCTGGAAAGCGAAAAAAGGCTTTTACTGGGACCTCACTAAAAGCCTTCGCATGGGACTGGCTGTGTATTATTTTGGGCTGCTGGCGCTCTTGACTTTTTTTGAGGCGCGTAATGATTGGCCTACGGCTAAGATAGGCTTGCGGCTCTATGCCTCGGTGCGGGGGGATCGGGCTCTTTTGGCCGGCAACATAGACGAGGCGTTAGCATGGTATCAGCGGGCCATTATCGTCGTACCCGAAGAGGCTAAGACCAACTACAACTTAGCTCGTTTGGAGGCACGCAGCCTCAAAGATGTGGAACGTTCTACCGATCGCTACGAGAAAGCCTTTGCTGCGAAGCCGCTATTGCCTGCGGCTTCGCAGGCCTCTCTCATATGGTTGGCTGGGGATAGGCCGGTGGCTGCTATTCAGGCGCTACAGCGATATCTTCAGCATGCCCCCCCTGCAGCGCCCGCTTACAACATGCTGGCTTATGCTTTTTATCGGCTGGGGTATCTGGATTCGGCCGCTTATTATTGGAAGGCTGCTATTGCGGCTGACCCTACTGACCCCCTCTACTACCTCAACCTTGCGCTCTTATACGCTCGTCATGGCAAACCCACTTGGGCTGGCAAGGTGTTAGAAAGTCTCCCTGTAGCTGATGACCTTGCGGAGGGGCTGTGTGATAATCTACTCTATCTTAGGCTTTTAGGCTATTCGGTGCCTGGGGGAGTTTCCTGCGCTTCTTCTAATGCGCAGTGGCTGGGCGAAGCCACCGACACTACGCTCGTTTCTCGTTTCCTCCAAGCGCTTCAAAAGGAGGATCTCCGTGTAGCGGAGAGTCTTGCCAAATACTTGGCCGAGCAGGACCCGGATCGGCGTTCGGCGGTTTTTCGGCTGTTAGGGCTGGGCTTTTGGAAGGCGGGGCATGCTCGCCGGGCTGGCGAAACCTTTTTAGCGGCGGAAACGCCTACGGACAGCTTATATGCCGCTTATGCCTATGGGGATGCGGGGTGCTTGGAAGCGTCTTTCCAGCTTGCATCGCGTCTGGGAGCCCTGTATGCTTCCTTGGAAAAGCCCGCCCGTCGCGAGGCCGCTATCCTCCTTTCGGCTGCCGGTCGTCTTTCCGAAGCCTCCCTCTACGCCCCTACATCCGAATGGCAAGACTTAGACTACCTCCGCTTTGCCCACCTCGTGCACCACACCAAAAACCTCAACGAAGCCGTCATCCTCCTGCGCCCCTTCGTAGATAAAGGCGCTCCCTACGACGTACCTTACATTTCCGTCGCTAAGATGTTCTTATCCTATGCGGACACGGCTGGAGCCATTGAAAACATTCAGGCGGGCATAGAGCGTTTCCCATCCAGCGTTGGCCTTCGCCTACTCTGGGCGCAAATCCTCTCAGCCCAAGGAAAAGCCGATAGCGCTAAAAGGCTTCTGGATTCAGCCCGGACTTACCTCCGTACTCTGGAGGATAGTTTGCGGTGGTGGGAGGGGTATTTGAGTTACTTAGGGCAGTACGGTTCCTCCTCTGACAAGCGATCAGCCGCTGAAAAGGCGCTGGCGGTCTTTCCTACGCTACCGTTGGCGCATGTAGTTTTAGCCCAGATGGAGCTGGACTCTGGTAAGGTGGAGGCAGCGTATCAGCGGATTTCGGAGGCGTTGGATATAGACCCGTATGTGGCGGAGCTGTGGCGTTTGTATGAGCGGGTTGCGGCGGCTATGGGGCTTTCTGAAGAGGTTGACTTAGCTCGGAAAAAGCCAGACCCATGCCCATCTGCGTTATAGCCTACTCTGGACGGGGGCGTTTAGCCGCGGCCGTAGCTCAACACCTTCAATCCCGAAATATCCCCGTTGAGGGCTTTGTAGATAGGCCCTCCGCCTGTAAATCGGCCTTAGAGAGTTTAGGCATAGCGGTGTACGAAGGCTCTCCGACGGCAGTAAGCTGGGAAACGTACTTAGCCCAACGAGAAGTCGGACTGATTGTCTTAGCGGGTTACCTCCGAAAAGTGCCCCCTTCGGTGGTGGCGGCCTATCCCCAGCGCATCCTAAATAGCCATCCGGCGCTGCTTCCCGCTTTTGGCGGAAAGGGCATGTACGGCCGCCGCGTCCACGAAGCCGTCGTCCAAAGCGGCGCCACCGAATCCGGCTTCACCATCCACCTCGTCAATGAGGAATATGACCAAGGCCCCATTCTCTACCAAGTGCAAGTGCCTATCGCCGGCCTCTCCGCCCAAGCCGTAGAAACCCTCATCCAAAGTTTGGAGCGCGAGCTCTACCCCCGCATCGTGGAAATCTACTGGCAAGAAAAAGTACTCCCTCTTTTTAGTCCTACCCGGCTCTCCTCTTCTTAGCGGGAGAGCGGATGCTTCTTCGAAGTCTTGCCCCGATGAGGAGTGTAAGTTCCAGTTCTCTTCCCGGGCCACCCAAGGCATTGCATATTCTACCCAGTCGGCGTGTATCTTTGCAAGGTGGCTTCGGTGGAGCGCATAGCCCTGCTGCGGGAAGCTTGGGCCCCTAAGGTAGAACTCATTCGGCAGACTAGGTGGGGGGCCTACGCCGCTACCACTCTCTGGGGCTGCGCCACCCGAAAGTACCACAGCTACCTCTCCCTGTGGATAGATGGCCAGCGATACGAAATCCTCCCCCAAATAGAAGAAGAACTCCGCTCCGAGGAAGGCCTCTTTCGCCTGACCACTCAGTATTGGCGCGATCAGCTAGCCTGGACGGGCTACCGCTACTTAGAAGGCTTCCGGGGTCTGCATCCCTGGATTTGGACCTACCGATTTGGGCGGCTGAATGTGCAAAAGCGGTTTTTTCTTTCGGAGGACCCACCTCTCTGGCTTTTGGAGTATAGCTTTACGGGGGAGGGTTTTCCAGTGCTTTTTCGCTGGGCGCCACTCTGGGCAGTGCGCCCCTGGCATACCCTTCGCTTCTCTTACGAGCACCCCCCCGTCAAACACGAAGGACCTCGCCTCCTTTTCCCAGAGCTGGGCATCACCCTCTATCTCTCCTTTTTCCCAGTCCCCCGCGCTATCCCATGGAACTATCTCTACGAAGCCATCTCCTACCCCGAAGAAGCCCAGCGTGGCTACCCCCACCAAGAAAACCTCCACACCACCGAACTCTTTGAGTGGAACCTCCACCAGCCCACCACCATACGAATCCAAATCTCCCCCCTCGAGTCGCCCCCTACTTTCCAAATCCCCTCTTCTCCCACCCCTGCTGGCTCTACCCTAAAAGACATCCTCCATGCGCAGGCCGAAAACTTCTTCTTAGAGTCGGGCGGAAAAACTTACATTCTGGCGGGTCATCCGTGGTTTGGAATTTGGGGAAGGGACACTTTCATTAGCTTGCCTGGGCTGACTCTGGCTCGGGAAAGGGAAGACCTTTTTCACCGGGTTTGTGAAAGTTACTTATCGCACCTTTCGGCTGATGGCCGCTTTCCTAATACGATACCCGGGGAGCCTACCTCCGAAGATGTAGGTCTTTGGTGGCTTTGGGCCCTCATGCAGTATAGCCGTTTGAGAAAAGACTCTCAAACCCTCTGGGAGCGGTATGGGGAGGCGATTCAGGCGGTTTTGGTGAGTTATTTGCATCGGCTCTCGGGGGAGGATGGGCTTTTACGCGTGGGGCCTATGCCGCCTCCTTCCTGGATGGACGCCGTAGTGGATGGAAATCCCGTTGTGTATCGCGCAGGGGCCCTCGTGGAACTAAATGCCCTCTGGTATGCGGCTCTTCGCTGGGTGGGCGAAACCGCTCCCCAGGAAGGCATCCGCTGGCGATGGAACCTCCTCGCTCACCGGGTCATCAGTCACTTCAAACCTACCTTCTGGCAAAAAGCCAAAGGCTACTTAGCTGACTGGGTGGATTCGTCTTCTGTAAGCTGGCAGATCCGTCCTAATCAGCTGTGGGCGGCGGCTGTTCCTTTCCGACCTATTAGCGATAAGATTGCTGAGTTAGTGGTGGAGACGGTTGAGACGCACCTTCTAACGCCGCGGGGGCTGCGAACCCTCTCCCCCATGGACCCGCAGTACATTGGCACTTACCAGGGGGATCAGCCCAGCAGGGACCGCGCTTATCACAATGGTAGCGTCTGGCCTTTCCTCCTGGGAGCTTATGCCGATGCGCTTTTAGGCTTGTATGGCGACGCTGCCGCACCCAAAATCCGAAAGCTCTATGAAGCTTTTGCAGAAGCGCTCTGGCAGTACGGCTGGGGCTATATCGCCGAAATCTACGAAGGTGATGCCCCGCACCTCCCTCGGGGAGCCCCCGCTCAAGCCTGGAGCATAGCCGAACTCCTCCGAATCGCTTACCTCCTGCGCCTATGAAAGTGCTCATGTTGGGTTGGGAGTTTCCACCCCGTATTGCGGGCGGTCTGGGCGTGGCCTGCTATGGCCTTGTCAAAGGCCTCGTGCATCATGGGGTCTCTGTTACCTTCGTCATGCCTCTCCGCAGCGGACAAGAACCCTCCAACTCTTACCGCCTCCTCGGCGCCAACGAAATAGAGATTCCCGCCGAAGAAACCCCCGCCACCACCTTCTGGAAACAAGTACGCTTTTATGGCGTGGAAACCTACCTAGGCCCTTACTTAGAGCAGCTGGAACGGCCTGTCCTCACCTTCCAAGCCGTCCCCGAAACCCTTCCCGAAACCACCACCTCAGCTCCCCTCCGCCTCTTCTTTACAGGCAAATACGGCGCCGACCTTCTGGACGAAGTCTATCGCTACGCTTATGCCGTGAGCTTCTTAGCGCAGCGAGAAGAGTTTGACCTCATTCATGCCCATGACTGGCTGACTTATCTCGCAGGCATAGCACTCAAGCGCCTGACCGGCAAACCCTTAGTAGTCCACATTCACGCCACTGAATATGACCGCAGCGGGGAAAACCCCAACCCCATCATCCGAGATATTGAAGCGCAGGGCTTTGCGGAGGCCGACCTGGTTATTGCGGTGAGCTTTTACACCCGTTCTATAGTCATAGAGAAGTATGGCGTCCCCCCCGAAAAAGTCTGGGCCATTCACAATGCGGTTTTACCGAAGGACCGCCAGCCTGTGGAGCGACCACCTCACAAACGAAAAGTCGTTACTTTCTTAGGTCGGGTTACCTATCAGAAAGGCCCTGAGTATTTTGTAGAGGCGGCGGCGCGTTTGGCCCCTAAGGTCCCCGAAGCCCACTTCGTGGTCGCCGGCACAGGTGACAAACTCCGCTCTATTATTCACCGGGTGGCGGAGCTGCGCTTAGGGAGCCGATTTAGTTTCACGGGCTTTTTGCCCCCCGCCGAAGTAGAACGTCTCTTTGACCTAAGCGATGTCTATGTGATGCCTTCGGTTTCGGAGCCTTTTGGGATTTCTGCCTTGGAGGCTCTGCGGGCTGGCGTCCCCGTCATCATCTCTAAACAGTCCGGCGTAGCCGAAGTCCTCCGCTACGCCCTCAAAGTTGACTTCTGGGATGTAGAAAGACTGGCCGACCTCATTTATGGCGTGCTTAAATACCCCGCCATCACACAGTTTTTTAGAAAAGTGGCCCAGGAAGAACTTTCCCAGCTCCAATGGGAAAGGTCCAGCGCCCGCGTCTTACAAGCCTACCAATCCGTCTTAGCATGAGGCACATTTGCTTATACTTCCAAGTTCATCAGCCGTTTCGCTTGCGTATCTATCGCTTTTTTGACATTGGGGAGTCGCACGACTACTATCACGAGCTCAATAACCGCGTACTCATGCAGCGCATCGCTAAAAAGTGTTATCTCCCCATGAATGCCCTCCTCAAAAAACTCATCACCCGCTACACGCCTGAAAGGTTTTCTGTGGCTTTTTCTATTAGCGGGACGGCCTTGGAGCAAATGCAGCTCTATGCCCCAGAGGCCCTGGAAAGTTTTCAAGATTTATATGCCACAGGGGGCGTAGAACTTTTAGCCGAAACCTACGCGCATAGTCTGGCTTCTCTCAAAAGTGAAACGGAATTTCGGCGGCAGGTGCAGCTTCACGCCCAAACCCTCCAAAAGCTCTTTTCCGCCCAGCCCAAAACTTTTCGCAATACCGAGCTGGTGTTTTTTGATCAGCTGGCTTCGTGGGTGGCTGACATGGGTTATACCGCTATCCTCGCTGAAGGGGCTTCCACTCTCTTAGGCTGGCGCAGCCCCAACTTCCTTTACACCGCCGCTGCCGCTCCCTCCCTCCGTATCCTCCTGCGTAACTACCCTCTCAGCGACGACATCGCCTTCCGTTTCTCCGACCCCACCTGGCCTGAATATCCCCTCACCGCCGAAAAATTTGCCCAGTGGTTTCGCAGCCTCCCCAAACATGAGCTCCTTATCAACCTCTTCATGGACTACGAAACCTTTGGCGAGCATCAGTGGGCCGAAACAGGCATCTTCAGTTTCTTTGAAGCCTGGGTAGAAAACATGCTCCAAGATAAAGAAGTGCGTTACATCACTCCCCAAACTGCCCTGGCCCACCATGAGCCCGTCGGTCAGCTGGAAGCGCCCAAGCCCCTCTCCTGGGCTGACTCGGAGCGGGACCTCACCGCTTGGCTCGGCAACGACATGCAGCTGGATGCCTTCGAAAGCCTCTACGCCCTCGAACCCCTCCTCCAAAACCTCTCCCCCCAGCAGCATCCCGACCTTCACCGCGACTGGCTGCGTCTCCAAACCAGCGACCACTTCTACTACATGTGTACCAAATTCTTTGCCGACGGCGATGTGCATAAGTACTTCAACCCCTACGACAGCCCCTACGAAGCCTATGTAACCTACATGAACGTTCTGGCTGACTTTCGCACCCGCCTCCAAAACGCCCAAAACGGCTAAAACCTCGCCCGCCCATCCTCCCGATCACCGGGCTCCAACCCAGCCCATCGGGAAAGGCTTTAACGTGGCAGGAACCTACTATATCGTGTTTTTTCGTCTGATGCGGCGGATGGTACCGATTCGATGCAAAGAGTTTCTGAATGCGAGTGGGTGGTATTTTGTGGGGCCGGGGCCCCCCCCCGCGCGGGGGGGGGGCCCGGCGGGGGGGGGGGGGGGGGGGGGGCCGCGGGGCGGG
>JAVVHK010000018.1:0-12378 GCA_032249525.1 Bacteroidota bacterium
GCGGTTTCGGAGGAGGGGGGGCGGTATTGGGGGAGGGCGTAGGGCCGAGCGTAAATGGAATGAACCAGGTCGCGGTTGAAGGGGTAGCTCAGAAAAAACTGGACGAGAGCTGGGCCAGAGCCCCGGGCGCTTTTGAAGGCGCGGTAGAGCTTGTAATGGGCTTCGGCGTAGCGCAGGGAGTCTTCGGTTTTTTGGAGGAGCTCTTGAAACTTTTCGGTCTGGTATTCGTCGGGGGGTGGGGGGAGGAGACGGAGGCTATCTAAGGTGCTTTGAAGTCGGGTTACCTCGTTTTTGAAGTATTTGACGATGGTGTCGCCGTAGTCTACGATGCCTTTGAGCATGAGAGCAGGGCTTTCTAAGACGGTGGGGAGCTCATCGGGGAGGCTTTTAGCTGGGCTGACGATGGCTAAATAGATGGGGAGGCCGTTACTGCGTATGACCTTGCCCTCAATGCGCACTTCTTCTGCCTTGACGATGTAGAGGTAATAGGTGTCAAAGCCATGTGGGAGGGGGTGACCTTTGGAGTTTTGGAGTTTGGGGCGCACGATCTGGACTTGGAAGGGGTGGGAGGTTCGGATGCGCCGGTTAGTTTGGGGGTCCATGGTGAGGCGGGGATAGCGGGGAGAGTCAATAAGGCGTAGGGGCGGAGGGGGCAGTGGTTTTTCATAAAGGGTATCTTCAGCCAGGGGGTCAGTAGCGGCGGCCTGAGAAGACAGGGAGGCGGTCGTGTCTGAGCTCTTGGGCGTATAAAAAGGGTCCTCTAGCAGCTTGTCTAAGTCTTCCCATTCTGCATCGGTCCCTTGGGCAGCCAGAATAGCCCCCGCAGCCAAACCTAAGATGAGCCAAAGAATAAAGCGCATCATTTTCCTCAAAAGTACAAGCCCCATGCCAGTTTTACCTTTGGCGCATGCGTGAGAGTGTGCGGGAGCTGGTGTTTGAGGTAAGCTGGGAAGTATGTAACAAAGTAGGAGGCATCCATACGGTGCTGGTAGGTAAGGCCCCTTATGCCAAGCAAAGATTTGGAGAGCGGTACATCCTGATAGGGCCGTATGTCGTGCAGGGGCGGCAAAACTGGGAGGAGAGCAATTCTTATTCCGAGTGGCAGGCATACTTAGAGCGGCGGCATGGGCTTCGGGTGTATCCGGGCATTTGGAGAGTCGGAGATACCCAGGTCCCTACTTGGCTCATAGACTTTCATGCGCTTTTAGGGCGTAAGGATGAGATATTTTATGAGCTTTGGGAGAGCTTCGGGGTAGATTCTTTGTGGGGGGGATGGGACTATGTGGAGCCGGCCATATTTGGATATGCGGCGGGGATGGTCATAGCGAGTTTTTTGGAGTTTTATTATGGGGAGGGGGAAGTGGAGGTGGTAGCGCATTTTCATGAGTGGTTGACGGGGGCTGGGGTGCTGTATTTGCGGCGCTATAAGCCGGCGGTGGCGACGGTGTTTACGACGCATGCGACGGTGGTGGGGCGCGCAGCGGAAGGGCATCCCATCACGCAGGAGCCTGACCGATGGGCGGCTGAGCGGGGGCTCTTGGCTAAGCACACCCTGGAACGGGCCGCCTGGCAAGAAGCCGATGTAACGACAACCGTGAGCGAACTGGTAGGCGAAGAGACCGGGGCGTACTTAGGACGCCTGCCCGATGTGATTACACCTAACGGCTGGCAGGCCCCTCCCACCATCAACCCCACTCTCGGAAAAGCTTTCCTGCAAAAGCTTGCCCACACCTGGGAACTACCCCCTGAGGAGCCCCTCATCTGGCTTCTGCATAGCGGACGCCCCGAACTCGTCAATAAAGGCACAAATGACCTTCTGGAGGCTATTCGGCGCTATCAGTCAGCGCCTTTGCATGGGGTGAAGCTGGGTCTTTTGGTCGCCATGCCCGCCGAGGTAGAGGCCTCTAAGCCCCATGCTTTTCGCCGCCTGTGGGTAAGTCATGAGCTGGTCAGGGCGCAGGAAAATGCGCTTTACCAGAAACTTCGGGAGTTAGCGCTGGGTCAGAGTGAAAGTGTCTTCTTAGCTTATCTGCCGGTGTATTTGGAAGGGCGGGACGGCGTGGTGAATGTGGGGTACTATGACCTTCTTGCGGCGGTGGATGGAACGGCATTTCCTTCTCGGTATGAGCCGTGGGGATACACGCCGCAGGAGAGTATAGGGGTTGGGGTGCCTACGTTAAGCTCGCTACAAGCAGGCTACGGGCACTGGATGAAAACCCATGTAAAACCCCTTTCGGAGGCGCTATGGTTAGTAGACCATAAGGTGGAGGATGCGCCGGGCCAAATCCTGGACTGGCTCTATCGGTTCTTACAGTGGGCTCCTGAAATACGGGCTCGACTCCGCCGAGAAGCCTTAGTAATGGCGACTTATACCAGCTGGGAGCAGTTCTTCCCGCTATATGTAGAGGCGTACGAGATCGCTCTGCGAAAAAAGCGCCTTCGCCAGTGGGACTATAAACCTGCTTCGCTGCGGCGAAGCGAGGAAGGGCGATGGGGGCGCGCCTTTTTCCGACCGAACCTGCCCGAGGAGCTATCCGACCTGAGCCGACTCGCCTATAATCTCTGGTGGAGTTGGCATGCCCCTGCCCAGGAGCTCTTCGCCAAGATTGACCCTCTCGCATGGGAAAAGTATGAAAACCCCGTTTGGCTTCTCAACCACACCCCCAAAAGCCGCTGGCAAACTCTTCTTCGAGAGCAGTCCTTCCAAACGCTCCTGAGCCAAGTCATTCAGAGCTTTGATGCCTATTTAGCGACCCCTCTCCAGAAAGGTAAGCCTACCGTGCTTTATCTGTGTTTGGAGTATGCTTTTATGCGGTCTTTGCCGATATATTCAGGGGGGTTGGGGGTTTTGGCGGCGGATTATCTGAAAGAGCTGAGCGATCAGGCCTATCCCGCTTATGCGGTGGGGCTTCTGTATCGGTATGGCTATTTTGAACAGGAGATCACGGCAGAGGGTGAGCAGGTGGAGAAGCAAGTACCGCTGCGTTTTTCGGATTTGCCCCTGCGTCCGGTAAAGACTCCGGATGGGAGGTGGGTTCGGCTGGAGGTGCCTCTGGGAAAAGAAGTGGTTTATCTCAAGGTCTGGCAGGTGGAAGTAGGGCGTTTGCGGTTGTATCTTTTAGATGCGGACTTGGAGGAGAATAGGGGGGAGCTGCGGACTCTTACGCACCAGCTCTATCCGGCGGATAGTAAGAAACGTTTAGCCCAGGAGGTTATATTAGGGGTGGGGGCGGAGTACTTGGTGCGGCAGCTGGGGCTGTCTTATGAGGTGGTGCATTACAATGAGGGGCATCCGGTGTTTCACTTTTTAGCGCAGGTGGAGAGGGAGGTAGGGCGGGGGTTTTCGCTAGAGGAGGCGATAGAGTTGTGTCGGGCGCGGACGCTTTTTACGACGCATACGCCGGTGCCGGCGGGGCATGATGCCTTTCCGGAGGAGCTAATGCGGGAGTATTTAGGGGATTATGTGGAGAAGCGATTGGGGTGGGCATGGGAGGTTTTTATGGAGAAGGGTTATATGCCGCCGCGGCGGGGGGTATTTAATCTCACGGCGTTTGGGGTGTGGGCTGCTGCCCGGATGAATGCGGTTAGCCAGCTTCACGCCAAGGTTACCCAGAAACTGCTTAAGCCGTTATATCCCAGCTACTTGGCGGCCGAAATACCCGTGGTGGGCATCACGAATGGCGTACATATCCCCACTTGGCGGGCGCCTGTGTGGGAGCGGGCACGCCGATTATGGGAGACGCATGTATTTCTTAAGCGGGAGCTGTGGCAGTACCTTCAAAGGCGCCTACGGGGAGCCTGCTGGTCCGAAAGGTACTTAGAAGCAGCTCAGCGCTTCTTAGAAGAAGACTTCATGGATGCGCTGGTGCTGGGCTTTGCTCGGCGGGTGGCAACCTATAAGCGCCATAGACTCTTATTAGAAAGCCAGCGGATGGCGCAGCTGTTTGAGAAGTATCCCTTTCGGCTCATCTTAGCTGGTAAAGCCCATCCCGCAGATAATGCCGGCAAAGAGGCCCTGCAAGCGCTATGGAAAAAAAGTTTAGAGCCGCCTTTCTTTGGGAAGGTGCTGTTTATTCCGGGCTATGATTTGACCTTGGCGCGGTATCTGGTGCAAGGGGTAGATGTCTGGGTCAATCTCCCTGTATATGGTCAGGAGGCCAGCGGTACCAGCGGTATGAAGGCGATTCTAAACGGGGTGCTTCATCTCAGTGTGCCAGATGGATGGTGGGCAGAGGTGGACGCAGACGCCGCAGGCGGATGGAGCATCCCGCTTTCTCCAGATCAGAGTCCCGAGCGGCGTGACCCGTATGAGGCGCTTAGTTTAGCGGCTCTGCTGGAACAGGAGGTTTGGCCCGCCTTCGCCCAGCGCGATGCTGAAGGCCTTCCCCAACTCTGGATTGCCCGCATGGAAAAAGCCCAAGCTTACGGCCTTGCCCACTTTGGCACCAACCGCATGGCCCAAGAGTATATCACCCGTCTCTACCAGCCCATGGCCGAACGGTATCACCGCCTCACCCAGAATGAATTCTCCCTCCTACGAGCCCGCGTAGAACGTTACCAGCGCCTTCAAAAGGAGCTGCCAAACCTCAAAGTGCAAACCCTTCGGCTCCCTCCCTTCCGAGAAGCGGCCCAAGTTGCCGGCGAACCCTTCACAGTAGAAGTAGAGATTGAGCCGACGGACATTCCCCCCGAAGAGCGCCATTTAGAAATTGTCTTTGAGAAGCCCGATGGGAGCTTTTATCGCTTTGAGCTGGAAAGTGTGGGGGAGACCCGGTATCGGGGAGAGGTGGTCTTGGAAGACCCCGGGGTCTATCACTGGGCACTGCGGTTTTATGGATATGATCCGGGGCTTGGAGAGCGCTGGTACGAGGGCAGCCTACTGGTGGGTGTCTAACCTCCCTACTTTTGCGGTATGGTGGGCCGCTTAGCGCCAGCCCTTCCCACGCATTTCGCCTGGCTCAATGTCAAACGCCCCCTCACCGAAACCGACCTGCGCGGCCGCTTCGTCCTGCTGGACTTTTGGACCTATTGCTGTATTAACTGCATGCATGTGTTGCCCGAGCTCAAACGTTTAGAGGCGGAGTTTCCCGAACTTTTGGTGATTGGGGTGCACTCAGCGAAGTTTTACAACGAGCAGGAAATAGAGAATGTGCGGGCGGCTATTGTGCGGTATGATATTGAGCATCCGGTGATTTTGGACGAGGGATACGAGGTGTGGCGGCGATATGAGGCGCAGGCGTGGCCGACTTTTGTGCTAATAGATCCGCGGGGTCGGCTTTTGTGGCGTTCGTCGGGTGAAGGCATTTATGAGGCGCTGCGTCCCCGCCTTTTAGAGTGGCGAGAGGCCTACAGAGAGGATATCCACTTGGCGCCTTTGCCGCTTGCTCTGGAAAAGCATCGCCTTTCGGAGGGGCTCCTCTTTTTTCCAGGGAAGATAGCGGTAGACGAAGCGGGTGGGCGGCTTTTCGTGAGCGACTCTAATCATAATCGCATTGTAGTGCTGCGGCCAGACGGGGAGGTGATAGAGGTGATTGGTTCAGGAGATGAAGGTTGGCGGGATGGGGGATATGCTGAGGCGGCGTTCTTTCGGCCGCAGGGTTTGGCTTATGCACCCGCTGAAGAGGCCCTCTATGTAGCCGACACGGAAAATCACCTCCTTCGCCGTATTGACCTCCGGAAGAAGGTGGTTTCTACCATAGCGGGTACGGGCCGGCAGGCGCGCCGCCTGTACCGGGAGGGTCCGGCTCTGGAGACGCCTCTCAACTCTCCTTGGGATGTGGTCTGGCAGCCCGGCCGCCTCTGGATAGCCATGGCGGGCTTTCATCAGCTGTGGGAAATGGACCTTTCGGCGGGAAAAGTACGGGTATGGG
Organism: Bacteroidota bacterium; assembly: GCA_032249525.1. Taxonomy (GTDB): domain Bacteria; phylum Bacteroidota; class Bacteroidia; order SpSt-205; family SpSt-205; genus JAPYWM01. The sequence goes on from JAVVHK010000018.1 coordinate 5,871, forward strand.
CCGGCTCAGGCTGGGAAAACCTCCAAGATGGGCATCGGCTCGTAGCCGCCTTAGCTCAGCCCTCCGGCCTTACCTTAGACCCCCAAGGCCGCCTCTACTTCGCAGACAGCGAAAGCTCCGCCATCCGATACGTGGAAAACGACACCGTCAAAACCCTCGTGGGGAAAGGCCTCTTTGATTTCGGTGATACGGATGGAGCCTTTTCTGAGGCCCTCCTCCAGCATCCCATTGGTCTCTGCTGGCACGAAGGAGCCCTCTATGTGGCCGATACGTACAATCACAAGATTCGTCGGATAGACCTCACTACGCGTCGGGTGGAGACGGTGGTGGGGCAGGGGCGGCGAGGCTATCAAGATGGTACTGCTTCGCAGGCCCTGCTCAATGAGCCTAATGACATCAAGCCTTTTCGGGGCCGATACTACATTGCGGATACGAATAACCATCTTTTGCGGGTGTGGGATCCGAAAGAAGGGGTCGTTTGGACGCTTGAGCTTCAGCCGGTTGAGCGGCTGGCCCGACCTCGCCCCGCTCGTCGTCAAAGCCTATGGACAGCCGGAGAACCCCTTCCTCCTGTAAGCCTTTCCCCCGGTCCGGATCGCCGCTTGCACCTGCACCTGCCCCCCAATGTAGAACTTAACCCTGAGGCTCCCTCCTGGGTCCAGTGGAATGATACGCCACTTTCCCTGAGGCCCCTCTCTCCACATACGGTGGAAGTCTCTTTGCCCGACAGCGGCCGGGGACACCTCTCCATAGGGCTTTATGTCTGCCGAAAAGACCAAAAAAGCCTCTGCTACCTCTGGAGTTATGAACTGCCCGTGGAGGAGGGCGGAGAAGCCAGCTTAGTAGAGGTCTCCCTCCCCGCTAAGTGAGATTTTGAGAAAAAGGTAGGGGAGGCCTCCCGGACCTTCAGAGGGGAGCTACGGCCTGCTCCTGGGGATACCGATTCCGGGCAAAGGGTTTCTGAATGTAGGGGGGTAAAGTTATGTGTGGCTGCCGCTCTCCCCTCAGGCGGGCATGCTCACCCCATCCTCACATTAGGAAGGCCTTTGACTTATACCATTTGCAATCAAAAACCTTCTGAATGAAGAGAGATGTTTTGGCCGCTCCGCCCCTTCGGGGCGGCGCGAGTTGGGGGCGGCCCACCGCGGTGTGGGCGCGCTCGCCCGCCGGGCGAGCGCGCCCATCCCCTCCTTACATTAAGAAAGCCTTGGCATCAAAATGGTATTACTGAGGGTAATCGGAGTTTCTCTCAGCAAGTCCTGCTTTGAGGGCCTGAACTAAATCCTCTATCGCTTCCTGTGTGTGGTTGGCGTGAAGAGAGATGCGATAGAGGGGTTCTGGGACGGTGGGGGGAAGGAGCTGTTTGAGGGGGATACCCACGGCGGGGGTTTTGACCATGGCGATAGGCCCCTGAAGGCCCTGGAAAGGAATGCCTTCGGCGGTGAGACGTTCTTTGAGAAGGGCTACGTTTTTCCAGAGCTGATGTTGGCGGGGGGTCCATTGGGCATCGTGGGCAAAGACTTCTTTGACGGCGGCAGCGATAAGGGGGGGCATGGCGGTTGAGTATATAGTACCTATGCATCGTCGCTGGAGGTAAGCATGGACGGGAGGTGGGGCTAAAATGGCGGCTCCCATGAGGCCTACGGCTTTTCCGAAGGTGAGAAGGGTGATAAGGGGTTCAAGGCCATGGTGGGAACTCCAAGTCTTTTGATTGGGGTAGAGGAGGGTGGTGTGAGCTTCGTCAATGAAGAGGTGGCATCCGTAGCGGGACTGAAGGTAGCGTAGGGCGTTGGGGTCGGGCATGTCGCCCCGCATGGAGTAGAGGGACTCCACTACGAGGAAGGTTTCTCCGCGGGCTTGGCGGAGGAGTTTTTCGGCGGCTTCCCAGTCGTTGTGGGGGAAGCCCCAGGTGCGGGCCCAGGAAAGCCGTAGGCCATGCCGAAGGGAGGCATGGATTTCCCGGTCATACACGATGGTGTCGCCTCTTTCGGTGAGGGCCTCCCAGATGGTGAGGTTGGCGATGAAGCCGCTGGAAAAGAGGAGGGCGGGCTGGCCGTATTTCTCTTGGAGAAGGTGTTCCAACTCATGATAGGCGGGATGGTCACCGCCGAGGTAGCGTGAGGCGCCTCCCCCTTGCCACAGATCAGGGGGAAGGCTCCGAAGAATCTGACGAATGATACCATCGGCTTGCAGGGCCAGGTAGTCGTTGGTGGTAAAGTCAAGGGAGGTGGGTTTAGGCCAGAAGGGGCGTTCAGGGAGCTTATGGAGGCGGGCCTCTAGCCGCTCAAAGAGGCGCATATCGCAAAATAACACCCGCGACCCCACCGCCGAAGCCAGCTCCTAAGATAGCCAAACGCCGCAGGGGCTTTTCTGGGGGTAGGCGACGCACGAGTCCTTCATCTGTCACGCAGGGAAAGGTAGGCCAGTCGGGGGGGCTTAGCCGAAGGGATTCGGTGTTGTAGAGCCAGCACTGGTGGGTAAGGAGCCATTGGCCCCAGAGTAGGCTGAGCAGACCCGAGGCGCCGATGCTATGGCCGATAAGAGGCTTTATAGTGAGGACGGGGAGGCGGCCCCAAACCGCTTCCACGGCGGCAAGCTCCCTCCTGTCGCCCTTTCGGGTGCCCGGCGCATGGAGAATAACCGCCTGTGGTGGTGTCTCAGTAAGGTCTTTCAGCAGAAGAGGGAAAGCCTCCTCCGCTAAACCCGTAAAGGTCGTCCTTCCACTCTGCCGGGTATGCACCACGACCCTCTCTATCTGCCAAGGGCTGGGGCGTAAGCTCACAAAGCCCAGCACTACACCCTCCGAGAGAGCTACGCTATTTTCCTGGAAGGGGAGGGTGTAGGGAAACTGCTTTCGGCGGGAGGCCAAGCGAAGGTAGCCAAAGCTCTCTATCAAGAGCGGATGAAGAGGCGCCTCCACAGCGCCAAAGCCAATAGTCTCTCCTGTAGCGTGCGCGTGTAAGCTGGCCTGATGAAGGGCAACTAAGCCACTTATACAGGTTTGCGAAATGGTAATGGCGGGGCCACAGCTGTGAAGCCGTTCCGCCACCCGTGAGCTAAGGGCTCCGGCCGTCGTTTCTGGTAGGGCCCGAAGCCCTTCTTTTTGGCTGCCTTGCCATCTGTCGTAAATAGAGAGAAGGGCTGCCATTTCGCCCCGTGCACTCCCCAGATACACGGCTGCGGGGGGAGTAGAGTAGGCCGAGGGGGGGATGGCTGCCAAAAGCTTGTCCAGTAGGCTCTGAGCGGACGGAGCGACTTCTGAGCCGATGGGGCGAACCGGAAAATCTCCCACAAAAGTCCAACCCCGAGCAGGGTCGGGCAAGACAGCTTCAGGGGTAGGATATCCCCAAAGGCCATGAAGGTAGAGGGGTCTATCTAACCTCATAGAGGCGGCGGAGGCTCCGCAAAAGTGCCTGCGCCTCTTCTATGGAAAGCATGGTAGCGGCATCACTTGGGGAGGCGGCTGGCTCAGGATGCACTTCCATGAAGACGCCATCCGCCCCCGCTACTACGCCCAGCCGAGCATAAAGCGGCACAAAAGCCCTTTCCCCTAAGGTCTCCCCAGCACTTGTATTGGGCCGCTGAACCGCATGCGTCGCATCCATCAGCACAGGATATCCACCTGCACGCATCCGAACTATGGAACGAAAATCCACCACTAAGTCCGTATAGCCAAAAAAAGTCCCCCGCTCCGTCAAAAAGATGCGGGTATTTCCTGTCAGAGCGACTTTTTCGGCGGCGAAGAGGGCGGCCTCGGGGCTCATGAACTGCCCTTTCTTGATATTGACGACTTTGCCGGTGCGGCCAGCGGCTTGGAGGAGGGCGGTCTGCCGAGCCAAAAATGCTGGGATTTGCAGCACATCGGCTACTTCTGCGGCAGCAGGAACCTCAGCCGTCTCATGTACATCCGTAAGCACGGGCACACCCACTCGCTCCCGAACCTGCGCCAAAATCCGAAGCGCAGCTTCGTCTCCAATGCCCTGAAAGGAAGTAGCCCGGGTGCGGTTGGCTTTACGATAGGAAGCCTTGAAGATGTAGTAAAACCCCTCTTGGGCGCAGGTCTCTTGGAGCGCTTCAGCGACTCGGGCGCAAATGTCGTAGGTTTCTACGACGCAGGGGCCTGCGACAATGAGAAGGGAAGTGTTTTGGGCGTTTGGGAACCAGGATGACCAAGTAGGGTTTTCTTTCATCGTCCCTGAAACTGCGGCTTTCGCTTTTCTACGAAAGCGCGAAGGCCTTCTTGATAGTCTTGGGTGCGACCGGCCAGCTCTTGATAGTATAGTTCTTGTTGGAGGGCTTCTTCGTAGGAACGTTCAAAGCTGTGCAGGAGCAGTTTTTTGATGTAGGCGAGGGCTTTGGGGGGTTTTTCGGCGTAGAGGGTGGCGATGCGGTGGGTTTCGGAGGGGAGGTCGGTGTCGGGCACGACTTTATTGATCATGCCCCAGCTGAGGGCGGTTTGGGCGGGTATGCGTTCGCCAAGGGTAGCGAGTTCAAAGGCGCGTTTGAGGCCGATAGTGCGCACTAGATGGAAGGAGGTACCCGTATCTAAGGAGAGCCCCACATTGATGAAAGCCACGACGAAGGAGGCACTTTCAGCGGCTATCACATAATCGCAGGCCAGAGCTAAGCCCACACCCGCTCCTGCTGCTACCCCATTTACACTGGCAATAATGGGTTTCTCCAGCTCATGTAGCGCGCGCACTAAGGGGTTGTAGCGCTTTTCTACCGATTCGCCTAGGGAACGTTGTACGCCTACGATGTCTTTGAGGTCTTGGCCTGAGCAGAAGGCTTTCCCAGCCCCTTGAATGACGATGGCTCGGACGGAGTCGGCTTTACGCGCTTCCCGAAGGGCGGCAAGAAGCTCATAGCTCATTTTCTCATTGAAGGCGTTGAAGCGGTCTGGCCGATTGAGAGTAATGTAAGCGACGGCCTCCTTCACTTCGTATAAAATGGTCTCGTACATACGGCAAAGGTACAGACTTAGATGGGCGGGGAGGGGGGGGTTATTTAGCTGGAGAGGCGGAAGACTTCGCCTGTGGGGGTGATATCCATGGTAATAAGGCCAATCAAGAGGTACTTGATGAGGATACGGCGGGCTTTCCAGGCGTGGCGGGGTCCGAGGAGGGCTTGATAAGCTTTTTCATCTATGGTGGGGTGCTGACGCAGGTAGGTAAGCAGCAGCTCTTCTTCTCGGCGGAAGCGGATGTGCTGGGGTTTTTTTTGGGCTTCCCAGTAGGTTTCTAAGAAGCTGCCGGCGAGGCGGGTTTGGTCCCCAACGCGCACGTAGGCGCGCCAGCGGCCATCTTCTTCTAAGGCACGCAGGGGGCGCTTATCGGGTTGGGGGGGTACATATACTTCCAGAAGGGCTTTGTTGTCTATGGTGTAGACTCTGGCTTCAAAGGTGGTGATGGGCTGGGTATAGCGGCGGGCCGCCAGGTCAATCATATGATATTCTTCTTCTGGGGCGATGCCGACGATGCGGCCGTTGTCTTTGACGCCGATGAGGAGCGTGCCTCCTTCACTATTGGCAAAAGCGACGAGGGTTTTGGCAATCTTGCGGGCGCTGTCAATGCGCTGTTTGAAGTCCAAGGTCTGCCCTTCGCCTGCCGCTATTTGCGCCAGGATATGGGCTTCCTCCCCCCCCCGCATCCCCCCAAAGATAAGCTACTTCGGCGTAAGTTTGTCCGCATGCTTTCGTTACAGGATAAAGTGATTTTGGTGACGGGTGGCAGCCGGGGGATTGGTCGGGCGATTGTGGAGACCTTAGCTCAGGCAGGGGCTATTGTGGCATTCACCTATCGGGGTTCTGTGGAGGCGGCCCAGAGCTTAGCCCAAGCGCATCCCGAGCGAGTGTGGCCCTATCAGGCCGATGTAACCGATGGTGCCCGAGCAGAGGCTATCATTGACGAACTGGTCAAAAAGTATGGCCGTTTGGATGGCCTCGTCAATAACGCGGGCATCACGCAGGATAATCTCCTTTTGCGTCTGACCGAAGCTCAGTGGGACGCTGTTCTTCAGACCAACCTCAAGGGACCTTTCTTATATACGAAGGCCGCGCTCAAGCCCATGTTACGGCAGCGCCAAGGCAGCATAGTCAATATCAGCTCTATCGTTGGTATTACGGGTAATCCCGGCCAGACCAACTACGCGGCCGCTAAGGCAGGACTGATTGCCTTTACTAAGTCTCTCGCCAAAGAAGTCGGCTCCCGCAATATCCGGGTCAATGCCATTGCGCCGGGCTTTATTCAAACGGACATGACTACGCATCTTCCTGCTGAGGCTTGGCAGAGTCGCATTGCTTTGGGCCGTTTGGGTCAGCCCAGCGAGGTTGCCCACGTGTGTGCTTTCCTCTTGTCGGACTTGGCTTCGTACATTACGGGGGAAGTTATTGTCGTAGATGGCGGCCTCCAGTAGGGCTTCTTATACCAAGTTTTATTTTGTGGGGCCGCCGCCCCCCCGTGGCGGGGGGCGGCCCCCACCGGGGGCCGGGGGGGCGCCCCCCCCCCGG
>JAVVHK010000019.1:0-11953 GCA_032249525.1 Bacteroidota bacterium
TTTTTGTTTTTTTAATTATGTTTTTTTTTGTTTTGGGCGGTCTTTTTTGGGTTTTTTTATTGTTTTGGTGGTTGGGGGGGGTGGTTTTCTTTTTCGTCGGGGTTGGTCTGTTTTTTGTGGTTTGGGTGTTTTTTTTGGGGGGGCCCCCCCCCCCCTGGGGGGGGGGGGGGCCGTGTGGTGCGGGGGGGGCCCGCCCGGGGGGCGGCCCGCCGCTGTGAGGGCGCGCCCATCCCCCTATTTGGGTGTATCACGCGGTTAGGGGGAAAGGCATCCTGGGGGTAGGGAGGGAACTTGGAGCTGAGGGGTAGAGGTTTATATGAGGCGATGGGTTTGTTTTTTGAGGAAGCCATGAGCGAACTCGGGGCCGCTTATGGTTTTTCGGCCTTCTAAGCGCACTTGGAGGATTTCTAAGACGCCTTCGCTGCAGGCGGCGAGGAGGCGGTCTTTTTCGAAGTAGAGGGTGCCGGGGGGTGTGTTGAGGGTGCGGAGGGGGTGGGGGATGGCTTGGAGGATGAAGAGACGTTTGTCTTGGAAGGTGGTCCAGGCGAGGGGTTGAGGGTAGAGGGCCCGAATGAAGTTGTAGAGGGTGCGGGCGGGCTGGTCCCACTGGATGCGGGTGTTAGCGGAGGTGAGTTTTGGGGCGTAGGGGGCGTTTGGGAGGTTGGGCTGGGGGATGGGGCGGATGGTTCCCAGCGCCAAACCTTCCAGCACTTGGAGCATGGCATGGGCGCCGACTTCGGCGAGGAATTTTTCTAGGTCGCCGGCGTTCCAGGTATCGGGGAGGGGATATTTTTCCTGGTAGAGGAGGGCGCCTGTATCAATGCCTTCGTTGATCTGGAATATGGAGATGCCGGTTTCGGTTTCGCCGTGGATGATGGTCCAGGGGATGGGGGCGGGGCCTCGGTAGGCGGGTAGGAGGGAGGGATGCAGGTTGAGTGCTCCGTAAGGGGGGATTTCCCAGATAGCTCGGGGGAGGATGCGGTAAGCAATCACGATGAAGGCTTGGGCATTCAAGGCTTTTAGGCGTTCGGGGAGAGAAGGGTCTTTGGGGGAAGCGACCTCCCAGATGGGGAGTCCGAGCTTTTGGGCGGTTTCCTTGATGGGGGTGGGGGTAAGGTGATAACCCCGGCCCGCCGGCTTATCCGGATTGGTAATGACAGCGAGGACTTCGTGTGGAGAGCTGGCTAAGGCCTGCAAGGTGGGGACGCCGAAAGCGCCATTCCCAAAGAAGACCAGACGCATTAGACGACGATGTTGATGATTTTACCGGGGACGACGACCACGCGTTGGATAGATTTATCCTGAATGTAGCGCTGGAGGCGAGGGTCTGTGCGGACTTGATTTTCAATTTCGGTGGGGTTGAGGTCGGCAGGTAGGTCTATATGGAAGCGGAGTTTGCCATTGATGGAGACGGGGTAGGTGATAGTTTCGGTCTGGAGGAGGGCAGGGTCGTAAGTGGGCCAAGGGGCATCTTGGAGTGGGGTGGTGTGTCCGAGTCTTTCCCAGAGTTCGGAAGCTATATGGGGGGCAAAAGGCTCCAAAAGTATCAGCACGGGCTCCCAGATAGCGCGTTTTCGGCATCCGAGGCGCTGCATCTCATTGAGGAAGGACATGAAGTGGGAGACGCAAGTGTTGAAGCTGAGGCGCTCTAAGTCTTCGGTGATGCGTTTGATGAGGTGATGGAGGTGGCGCAGCTCCTCACGGGTAGGCTCCTCCAGCGGGAGATGGAGCGGGGCGAAGGGTTCTACCGCCTCTGTCTGGGTGAGGAAGCGCCAGAGCCGCCGTAGAAACTGATAAGGCCCCTGAATTCCCCTCGGGTCCCAGGGCTTGGTTTGCGTGAGCGGCCCCAAGAACATCTCATAGAGCCGGAAGGTATCTGCACCGTAAGTCTCACATAGCTCGTCCGGCGTAACGACATTGTGGAAGGACTTGGACATTTTCTCAATGACCGGCTCGCCATGAAAGGCTCCTTCCGCATTAGGGACGAACTCAGCGTCTCGGTACTCAGGCATCCAGGCGCGGAAGCCCTCTATATCCACTTGGGTGTCATTGGCCAGGCGAATATCTATGCGGATGGGGATGTAGTTAGCTTTTTGGTCGGGCGGGATGAGGTCGGCAGAGACGAAGCGATGGGCGGATTTGTCTTTGTAGATGATGATGGAGCGGCCGAGGATCATGCCTTGGTTGACGAGTTTTTGGAAGGGTTCTGCTACGGGGGATAGGCCGAGGTCGTAGAGGAAGTGGGTCCAGAAGCGGGCGTAGAGGAGGTGGCCGACGGCGTGTTCGGCGCCGCCGACGTAGAGGTCGACGGGGAGCCAGTAGCGGAGTTTTTCGGGGTGGGCGAGGGCGGTGTCATTGTGGGGGTCGCAATAGCGGAGGAAGTACCAGCTGGAGCCGGCCCAGCCGGGCATGGTGTCGGTTTCCCGCTGACCGCCTTGGTAATTGACCCATTCTTCTATGCGGGCGAGGGGGGAGCGGCCATCGCCGGTGGGTTCGTAACGTTCTACGGGGGGCAGGGTAACAGGGAGGGCTTCCACCGGTAGGGGATGTGGAATGCCATCCTTCCAGACAATGGGGAAGGGTTCGCCCCAGTAACGTTGCCGGGAAAAGACCACATCGCGCAGGCGGTATTGGATGGTGGGTTTTCCTTTCCCATCTTGGGCGAGGGCTTCTCGGATTCGCTGGATGGCTTCGGGGACGGAGAGACCCGTAAGGAAGCCGGAGTCTATGAGGATGCCCTCCTTAGCTTCGTAGGCCTGATTTTCGGCGGAGATGCCCGCAAGGATACTCCGAATAGGCAGGTGGAAGTGTTTGGCAAAGAGCCAGTCGCGCTGATCATGAGCGGGTACGGCCATGATAGCGCCGGTTCCATAGCCCATCAGGACATAGTCGCTAATCCAGATGGGGAGCTTTTCGCCGGTGTAGGGGTGGATAGCATAGGTGCCCAAAGGGACGCCGGTAGGTGTAGCTCCTCCGATGAGGCGGTCGCGTTCGGAGCGGCGTTGGGTAGCCTGCTGATAGGCTTCTACAGCGGCCTTTTGGTGGGGGGTGGTGAGCTTCTCTACAAGGGGATGTTCCGGAGCCAGTACCAAAAAAGTTGCCCCCCATAGCGTATCCGGCCGAGTAGAGAAGACCTCTATCCGGACTTTTTCTCCCGCAGGCGTGTAAGCATCAAAGTAAATGAGGGCCCCTTCTGAGCGGCCAATCCAGTTGCGCTGCTGCTCCTTGATGGCTTCGGGCCAGTCTATCTTCTCCAGCCCCTCCAATAGCCTTTCTGCATAGGCCGTAATCCGCAAAAACCATTGTCGCATAGGAACCCGATACACTGGATGTCCCCCCCGCTCCGAAAAACCATCCTTGACTTCCTCATTCGCCAAGACGGTCCCCAAAGCCGGACACCAGTTGACTATCCCCTCCGCCGTATAAGCTAAACGATAATGCATAAGTACATCGGAGCGCTGCTTTTCGCTCCAGCTTTTCCACTCCTCAGCTGTAAAGGTACCTACATAGGAGGTGGCGGCATCTACGGAGAGGTTACCGCTACTCTCAAAAATGGCTATGAGCTCGTGGATAGGGCGAGCCTTTTGGAGTTTTTTGTCGTACCAGTGGGAGAAAAAGAGCAAGAAGATGTATTGGGTCCACTTGTAGTAGTGGGGGTCGGAGGTTTTGACGGCTCGGCTCCAGGGATAGCCTAAGCCAATGCGTTTGAGCTGGGCGGTATAACGGGCGATGTTTTGTTCGGTGGTGATAGCGGGATGAATCCCGGTGCGAAGGGCGTAGGTCTCCGCCGGCAAACCAAAGGCATCAAATCCCATAGGATGCAGCACGGCATAGCCTTGATGACGTTTATAGCGCGCTATGATGTCGGTGGCAATATAACCCAGAGGGTGTCCGACGTGGAGCCCCGCCCCCGAAGGATAAGGAAACATGTCCAGCACATAATACTTTGGGCGAGAAGGGTCTTCCTGAACTTCGTAAATGCCTTCTTTTTCCCAGCGCTCTTGCCACTTTTTATCCAGCGCGGAAAACTCCATAATGGGCAAAGGTACGGCATGCGTTGGGGAGTTCTTAGGGCGGAGAGGGGCTACCTTTGTGGCATGGCGATGGCTGCAGGTATCGTGGGCCTTCCTAATGTAGGTAAGTCCACCCTCTTCAATGCCCTTAGCGGCGCGGCCTTAGCCGCGGCCGCCAACTACCCCTTCTGCACGATTGAACCTAATAAAGCGATTGTGCCGGTGCCCGACCCTCGCTTAGAGGAACTGAGCCGAATCGTCCCCACAGAAAAGATTACGCCTACGACGCTAACGTTGGTAGATATTGCGGGGCTGGTGCGAGGCGCCCATGCGGGCCAAGGCTTAGGCAATCAGTTTTTAGCCCACATCCGAGAAGTAGAGGCCATCCTCCATGTGCTCCGTTGCTTTGAGGATCCAGAAATCGTCCATGTAGAAGGGCGAATAGACCCTTGGGCAGACCGAGACATTGTAGAACTGGAGTTGCAGCTGAAAGACTTAGAGACTCTTCATAAGGTGCTTCCCCGCATAGAGCGGGAGGCGAAGCTGGCTGCCCATTCGGAGGCCCGCACCCTCTTAGACCTACTTCGGCGGGTAGAGAGCCACCTCAATGCCGGCCAAAGCCTGCGTACCCTGGACTTGTCTGCTGAGGAGAAAGCCCTCCTTCAGCCCTACTCCTTTTTGACCCTCAAGCCTGTGCTATATGTAGCCAATATTGACGAGAAAAGCCTGCCCGAAGGCAATACGTACAGCCAGCTCGTAGTTGAGAAAGCTGCAGAGGAGGGGGCTGAGGCGATAGTTCTTTGTGCGGCGCTGGAAGCTCAGATTGCGCAGATGCCTCCGCAAGAGCAGAAAGAGTTTTTAGCTCTGTATGGGTTGGAGGAGCCGGCTTTGCCTCGGCTTATTCAGAAGGCCTATCGGCTTTTGGGGCTTATTACCTTTTTTACGGTGGGGCCGAAGGAGATACGGGCTTGGACGGTGCGGCGGGGTACGTTGGCTCCGCAGGCGGCTGGCAAGATTCATTCGGATATGGAGCGGGGGTTTATTCGGGCGGAGGTGATAAGTTATGAGGATTTTGTGCGGTATGGGGGGGAGGAGGGGGCGAAGGCGGCTGGACGGTTGTTTTTGCAGGGGCGGGAGTATGAGATGCGGGAGGGGGATGTGGTGTATTTTCGGTTTGCGGTGTAGGGGCGGGCGGCGGGGGGGGGGGGGGGGGGGGGGCCCGCCCCCCCCCCGGCGCCCCCCCCCCCCCGCGGGGGGCGGGGGGGGGGGCGGCCCCCCCCCCCCCCCCCCCCCCCCCCCCGCCGCACACCCTGCCCCACACTCCTCCCCACATTTCCGTACCTTTGCCCATGCCCACAACCGTAACCCTGCGAGGAACACCCCTCGCCCTCTACGGAACCCCCCTCAAACCCGGAGACTACGCACCCGAAGCCTTCCTCATCACCAGCAAACTGGAAGAACTCATCGTCGGCGGCTCCAAAGGCAAACCGCAAATCCTCATCACCGTCCCCTCCTTAGACACCCCCGTCTGTGCCACAGAAGCCCAAAAATTCAATCAAGCCCTCGCCGCCTACGGAGATAAAATCCTTGCTGCCGTCATTTCTATGGACCTTCCCTTTGCGCAAAGCCGCTATTGTCAAAGCTATCAGGTAGAGGGGCTCATCATCGCCTCGGATTATCGCTTTCGGGATATGGCGCGTTATGGCGTAGTCGTAGCTGAGGGACCGCTGCGGGGCATCCTCGCCCGTGCTGTCTTCGTCGTAGACCCCACAGGCAAAATCACCTACACCGAGCTCGTCCCCGAGATTGGCCAAGAGCCCAACTACGATGCTGCTCTCAGCGCGCTCCGGGCCCTCCTCTAAAAGCTGAAGATCCCCTAAGACTTTGCTATCCCCTCTCTTGCCTCACCCTATGCGAAGCCTGCTTTTAGGGGCTTTCTTCTGGGGGCTTCTCCACGCTCAAAAACCCGCCCTCCAAGCAGGCCCCATGATAGGCGCCGTCCAACTGCGGGAAGCTAAAATCTGGCTCCAAACCACTGCCCCAGCCCAGGTCTTCATTGAATACACCGACTCGGCTCGCTCCACCCCTCCCAAACGCACCCCTCCCATCCTCACAAAGGCCGAAGAGGCCTATACTGCCGTCTTTACGCTAGCGCCCTTAGAGCCCGGCACCCGCTACTATTACAAGGTTTTCCTCAATGGCAAGGTCGTACCCTGCCCAGACACGCTTAGCTTCCGTACGCTACCCTTATGGAGATGGCGCACGCCACCCCCGGATTTTCGTTTCGTCATCGGAAGTTGTGCCTACATCAATGACCCCCCCTATGATAGACCGGGCGAACCTTATGGCGGAGAATATGAGATTTTTGAGCAGATAGCGGCTCAACGGCCCGATTTCATGATCTGGCTGGGCGATAATGTGTATTTACGTGAGCCGGATTGGAATAGCGAAGCCGGGATTTTGTACCGTTACACGCACACGCGGAGCTTGCCGCAGCTTCAAAAGCTCCTACGTACCTGCCCACATTATGCTATCTGGGACGATCATGACTTTGGCCCGAATGACTCGGACCGCAGCTTCTGGAATCGGAGTGCGACCCGGCGGGCCTTCACGCTCTTCTGGGCTAATCCTTCGTATGGGGTTCCTTCCGCACCAGAAGGTATCACTACCTTTTTTGAGTGGGGGGATGCGGAATTTTTTCTCTTAGATAATCGCACTTACCGAGCCCCTAATAAGCGCAAAACCGGCGATCGCAGCTTCTTTGGGGAAGCCCAGCTGGAATGGCTCATAGATGCCCTTCGCTCCAGTCGCGCGACCTTCAAGTTTGTGGTGTGTGGCGGACAAATCCTAAGCACCAGTCAAGGTTATGAAAACATGATTGGCTATTCGGAGGAGCGGGAGAGGCTTTTGCGGCGAATTGAGGAGGAGGATATAGGGGGAGTGGTGTTTCTGACGGGGGACCGGCACTTTTCCGAAATCAGCCGCCTTCGCTTAGCCAATGGCAAGACGCTCTACGATATTACCAGCTCGCCTCTCACTGCTAAGCCCTTCACAGAAGCAGAGACCCGTGATAAAAACGCCCTTCGGGTGGAGGGTACCTTGACTACCCAGCGAAACTTTATCCTGATTCAGGTAGTAGGGCCAGAGCGCAGCCGGCGGTTGGAAATAGCTTGTTATAATAGTCAAGGTGCCAAGCTCTGGGAGCGCACGATTCACGCGTCAGAACTGTATGGGCGCTGATTAGGAGGGGCCTCTTTGGCGGATCAGCCCCAGTAGCCCCCCGGCAAAGAGCGATGACAGGAGCCACCCCGCCGTAATATGAATCCACAAGTAAAATCGCACGGCCGCTCCAAGGGGCTGAGAACCATCCGGTATCCAGTACTCCTCCATAAAAAGGCTCACCAGCGGCAGAAAAGTGTCTAAAGCATAGGCCCACCCTTCAAATGGCGGATAGTCGGGCGGTAAAGCGCGGTGTTTGATATACCCTTCGCTCACCAGCACCTCCGCCGAAGCCGGCACAATAAGCCCATGAACATAGGCCGCTTGAAAGATCAACGCCCCTACAATCAAAAAACCCATCGCCCAAATAAGGGCTAACCAGGGACGATACCCATAAGCAATCGTATAACGCAGAATGTACCGCCCAAATCGCTGAAGAGGACGAACACCTGTATATCGAAGGCGATCGTCCTCCTTAGCAATTAAGATGTCAGTAGCTTCGTTGTCCATGCCTAAGTGTGAAAAAACCTTAGCCAGCTGCTCATAGGGCTGCGGCCGAAATTCGGGGAGCATACGCCTGACCCAGTTTAGACGGGCCTTAGCCGTGAGCGGAACTAAATCCCCCTCAAAACCCTCGTATTCCAAGCCATCTATTTGAAGGTTTCCAGGCTCGGGCCAGCTCATCTCATCGTCGTATATCAGTCCTACGCGACTATACTGAAGATTGAGTATCCCCGTAAAAGTAGAGCCGCGCAGGATGAGCCGGCCTCCAACCCGAATGTATTCCGCTCGTAAGGCCTGGGCCTGCGGCGCATGAATATGCGCATGCCGAATCTCCAAATTCCCCCGAATCACCGCCCCCCGAATATTCACAGTCCCTTCCACATAAAAGCCCTTACCAAATACTAAGTTTCGCCTGATCGTGATGTCGCCTGCTTCTAGTGCGCGATTCTTAGGATGGTATAGCGAAGCATTGGAAAATAAGACCTGCCCACGAATAATGGAACCCCGTAAATGGACTTGCCCCACCGCCGTAAAACCCTCCTCAAACAGCATATCTCCTCCTACCTGAATGGCATATGCTTGCAAAGCCGTTTGTCCTATATTGTAAAAACCGCCGCCATTGCATCTGAGTTGGCCCTTGATGACCGACTCGTCCAAAACCACCCGCCCCACTGCCTCAAATCCATCAGACAAGTCTAAGTGCCCGTCTATTTGCACAAGGGAGGCTACCAGCGCATCCCCTTCTGGATTCTCTATGCGGGCCCCAGTAAGGGATAAGTCTCCTCCTATCATACTTCCACTCAGCCGAATCCCCCCCTTCGCATAAAAACCCTCATTCAGTCCTGCATCCGCTGCCACGTGCATCTTATACCCCCGAAGCGCTACCCCCGTCAAACTCTCTATCCGCGTCCCTCGCGCAATAAGCTGGCGCCCAATATACGCCCCACCCAGTCGCACCTCCCCAGCTATCTCCGCCCGGTCTAAAATAACACTACCCCGCACATGCATCGTATCCCCCAAAATCGCCACCGAACTCTGATTGTACAGCTTAGCCGTAATAAAACTTATAGACAACCCAGCTATCGTACCCACTAATCGCACATCCCCACGCGCTTCAAAGTTTTGATCCAAAAAAATAGCTCCCCGCACCCGCGCCCGACTCAAAAGCAGCGCATAACTCTGCCCATTCCCCACCTTTGCCCCACTCGCTATGAAATTCCCAGCTATCTGGGCCCCTAAAAAATTCACACCCCCCGGACACGTGCTTCTCTTCAGCTCAAAGCTACCCCGCACCTTCACATATTCACCCTGAATACAATCCACATAGCACCCCACTAAGTGAATCGTCCGACAAAAAGCCTCCGTCAAGTTTAACGTACCCTCCAAAAAACACTGCCGAAAAAATATCCGATGCCAAATCTGAGCCCCCTCTAAGTTGAGATCACCACTAATATACGCCCCCCGTATGAAAATCCCTCGCGGCGCTATCCGCAAACGAAGTTCACGACTTGTGAATAACCATTCCAAAAACTCGGGCCTGAGCGTATTATGTTCCGTAGCTTCCGTAGGATAAGTAATAGCCTGCGTCGTTTTAGCCTCCTGGGAAGAAAGAGTGAAAAAGTTAGCCTCTTTCCCAGCCAGCACCTGCTCTAAGCAGAATAACTCCGCAGAATGCAGGGTAGTCTGGAGCGAGGGAGGTAAAATAGCCCAAACATCCACCCCCCGAAATTAGCAACTTGCCTATACATGTTCGCAAAGCACCCAAACCTTACCCAAAACCCCGCCTCCCCACAACCCCTCTCAACTGAACGTCTAAAAAGTTTGTATATTTGGAGCATGCAGTATGCATGGATAGTAAGCAGCCTATTTCTTGTCGTACTCTGGGCGCAGGCCCCTCGGTGTGCGACCATGGAACGTTTGCAGTATCTGATTCAGCAGGACCCGACCATTTTAGACCGAATGGCTCAGGTAGAAGCGCAGACTCAGGCCTACATAGCCTCTGAGCGCCACCAGCCCCACGGGCGCACCAATAATGTCATCACCATTCCCGTCGTAGTGCATATCGTCTATCGCACGGCGGCGGAAAACATTTCCGATGCCCAAGTGCAGTCGCAGATTGAGGTTCTCAACGAAGACTTTCGCCGCCTCAATGCGGATGCTGTCAATACCCCTTCCCTCTTTCAAAGTGTAGCTGCAGACGCCGAAATTCAATTCTGCCTCGCTACGCGAGACCCCCTCGGTAACCCCACCAATGGCATCACCCGCACCCAAACCACAAAGACCTCCTTTAGCGTCTACGCCGACGATGTTAAGTTTTCCTCGCAGGGCGGTAAAGATGCCTGGCCTACCGACCAGTATCTCAACATCTGGGTATGTAATTTGGGCGGTGGCATTTTAGGATATGCGCAGTTTCCAAATGGAGGACCGGCGGCCACCGATGGCGTCGTGATTGATTATCGCTACTTTGGGCGTGGGGGCTCCGCTCAAGCCCCCTACAATAAAGGCCGCACCGCCACCCACGAGGTGGGCCACTGGCTCAACCTCCGCCACATCTGGGGCGATGCCTATTGCGGAGATGACTACGTGAGCGACACCCCTGTCCAAGAAGGGCCCAACTACGGCTGCCCCACCTTCCCCCATCCCTCCTGCGGCAATACCAGCGATATGTTCATGAACTACATGGACTACACGGACGATGCTTGCATGAACCTCTTTACCCAAGGCCAAAAAACCCGCATGCGGGCGGTTCTGGCCCCCAATGGCTTTCGTGCAGGCCTCCTCAACTCCCTCGGCTGCTCACCTCCAGGCGGGGGATGTTCCGGCACTCAGACCCTCACCGCCGCCTCTGGCACCTTCTCCGACGGCAGCGGCAGTGGTAACTACCAAAACAACAGCGATTGCCGCTGGCTCATCCAACCCCCCAACGCCACCTCCATCACCCTCACCTTCCAAAGCTTCAACCTCCTCTCCGGAGATTCGGTCATCGTGTACGATGGCAGTACCACCACAGCTCCACGCCTCGGGGCTTTCTCCGGTACCACGATCCCCCCTTCCGTTACCTCCAGCGGCGGCGTGATGCTCGTCCGTTTCGTCTCTAATGCCAGTGGAACCGCCGACGGCTTTGTCGCTTCTTATACCTCTACCCTTAACCTCCCCTGCTACGGCACCCAAACCGTCTCCGGCGCTTCCGGTACCATCACCGACGGCAGCGGCCCTAACAACTATCAGGATAACGCCGACTGCAAGTGGATCATCACCGCTCCTCCAGGCAGCGCAGGCATCCGCATGGAATTCACCCAGTTCCGCACCGAAGCCGGCTACGACTTCGTCACCCTCTACGATGGAAACGCCGTCAACTCCAACTATATGATTCGGCGCTTCTCCGGAACCACCCTGCCTCCTATCGTAACCAGCGCTACACCTCAGGCCTTAGTGTACTTCACCACCGATCATAGCATTACTGATGCGGGATGGACCCTCAACTACACGGCCATTAGCCAGCCCTACTGCCAAGGCACGACCATTCTCACCGCCCCCTCCGGCACCATCACCGACGGCAGCGGCAATAGCGACTACACCAACCGCGCCAACTGCCGCTGGCTCATCCAACCCCCCGGCGCCACCTGGATTGAGCTTACCTTCTCCAGCTTCAATACCGAAAGTAACTACGACTTTGTCAGGGTCTATGATGGGGCTACGACCAGCGCCCCGCTCTTAGGCAGTTATAGCGGGACAACCCTACCGCCCGTCCTGCGCTCCTCCGGCGGAAGCCTCCTCATCGTATTCACCTCAGATAGCTCCATCACCCGTGCAGGCTGGAGCGCCTCTTACACCAGCAATGGAACAACCTCCCTACCCACAGAAGCAATCCCATCCGAAGTGCGGCTCTATCCCGTCCCGTGCTTTGACTACCTCACGATTGAAGTGCCTATTAGCGCTCCGGGCGAAGTGCTGGATGCCACAGGAAAGCTCGTCTGGCAAGGCATGATACCCTCTGGCGGCTATCAGCTCCCCGTCCAGACCTGGCCTTCCGGCCTGTACCTCCTCCGCATCGGAGGCCATAGCGCCGCCCGATTCGTGAAGGAGTAATCCTTCCTCTTCCGCCCTTAAATAAGGAGAGAGGGAAAAAAGCCCCGCATTTGTTTCGTTGAACTGGATAGCCATGGCTCTCTGTTTGGGCGGCGGGGCCCCCCCCAAACGGGGGGGGCGCCCCGCGC
>JAVVHK010000020.1:0-11818 GCA_032249525.1 Bacteroidota bacterium
AAAACCTCTCTCTAATGGCATAAGCCTCAAACCCCGCTCCCAGGAGAAAAGCGACTTTCACCAAACAAAAGTCGCTACATTTGCTTCTGTGTGGGAGCGCCTAGACGCATTTTTGCGCCGGCACTATAATCTGGAAGAGGCTTTTGATTTAGCGCTACCTGGGCCGCCGCCGACCCGCCCCCCCCTTCGCCGGCGCTATAGACTCATGGCTAAGCTCCTCCGATATGCCCCTCATACCCTTACCGCACTAATTGCGCTGTATCTACTTCACCGCTGGATGCCTTTCCTTCCCTCAGCTTACGACGCCTGGTACGAACGGATATATGTGCTCAGCGTTACAGGGATGATTGGCTATCTAACGAACTGGCTGGCCATTAAGATGCTTTTTCGGCCGCGGCGGCCACGGCCTATTTGGGGCCAGGGGCTCGTCCCCGCTAATAAACTCCGAATCGCTGAGCAATTTGCCTCCGCCATCAGCAAACACATCCTCAATGAAGAGACCCTTTACCGCGTTTTGCATGAGGCGGGCGTAGCTCAAAGGCTATCCCAAGCTCTGCTGCAAGGTACCTCCAGCCTCCTCAACGACCCCGAATTCCAAGAAACCATCCGCAGCGAAATCAAATCCCTTCTCGTCCAATACGTCCAAACCCCCCATCACCAAAAGCAGCTCATCCGAGTCCTTGATACCAAACTCCTCCAAGTCGTGCCCGCTGGCATCGCCGGCGGCCTTTTCCGCTCCTACCGCCAGCTCAACGAAAAAGGCTACTACGAAGTCCTCCAACGCACCGTCCTCTCCATCCCCGACGTCGTAGACGAAGCCCTCAAAAACCTCAACATCCCCGAAGAAGAAATCCGCCGCTTCATCCTCTCCCACACCGAACAGCTGGAAAACCTCCTAACCGAAATCATCCAGGCCGTAGTCAGCCGGCTTCAGCTCTACAATATCATCTACGCCCAGATTAGCGCCTTTGACGAGACCCAGCTGGAGAACCTTTTTCTCTACACTACCAATGAACACCTGCAATTCATTCAGAACCTGGGCGCCGTCTTAGGAGTGCTGGCGGGTGTCTTCATCATGAATCCGCTCCTTTCTCTCGTGGGAGCAGGGATAACCATAGGCACCCTATGGCTAATAGACGAGGTGTGGTACCGACTTCGTGGTGAGCGCAGATTGGAGTAAGGCACTTTTGGAAGCCCCCTGGGCCAAAGGACTCCAAGTATGGCCCTGGCCCATCGCCGATTGGCAGGTGGTGGTAAGGCGGCGCCAGCTCTACCCTATTGACCGAAAAGCCCTCTACACTGCCCTCCAAAACCAAAATGCCCCTTATCTCTCCTCCGACCCCGCCCTCTCCGAAAGTCTATCCCTGCTTTTGCAGGAACATACTTACACGGTTACCACGGGTCAGCAGGTAGGATGGCTCACAGGGCCCCTGTACACTATTTACAAGGCCGTTTCGGCGATTCAGCTGGCGCGCGCCATAGAGGCTCAGTTAGGCCCTCCGTACCGGGTAGTGCCCATTTTTTGGATGGCGTCCGAAGACCATGATGCCGAAGAGGTACGCTGGATAGCCACCCACTGGGAAAAAGTCTGGCGCTATGAGGGGCACTTCCGAGGCCCCGTCGGCCGCCACCGCATAGAGGCCGCCTTCCCCCCTCAGGTAGAAACTCTGGCCCTTCAACGTTTCTACGAGGTGGGACAGCGATGGGAGGAGGCTTTCCGAGCGGCCATGAGTGCGCTCTTTCAAGGTACAGGGCTGCTTTTACTTTCGCCCGACGACCCTATCCTAAAAGGTTTAGCCACAGACCTATGGGTCAAGGAGCTGAGGGACCAACTCACTCAGCGAGGACATGCACAGGCCGCTGCCCACCTACGCACCCACCACCAAAAACCCCGCCTCCACCCCCGCCCTATCAACCTCTTCTGGCTCAGTGACAGCGAGCGATCCTACATAGACCTCAGCGAAAAAAACCAGGCCCTCCGAGCCGCCCATACCGAACCCCACCGCCTCAGCCCAAACGTCCTCCTACGCCCCCTCTACCAAGAGGTTATCCTCCCCAACTTAGCCTACGTTGCTGGCCCCACCGAATTGCGCTACTGGCTGGAACTGCGCTGGGTCTTTGAGCAGTTTCAGGTGTTTTACCCCGTAGTATGGCCTCGTTTTTCTTTGCGACTTCTCTCGGAGCCGCCCTTTCCCCTTTCCGATGCCGAAATAGCCCTGCTCTTCACCCCTAATACCGCCTGGCAACGTCTCCTCGTAGAAAAGTGGGAGACCGCCACCCTCGCCGCCTGGCAAGAAAAAATCGCTCGCTTAGAACCGGACTGGACGCTGCTTTCCGACCTCCCCGAGGGAGAGCACGCCCTTCGCTACTACTGGCAAAAGGCCCTTCACCGCCTCCGAAAAGCCCTCTACCGCCGCCTCCTCCAAAAGCACGCCTCCACCCTCGCCCACCTCACCGCATGGCAAAGGCACGTAGAACCTTCCCCCAAAACCCAAGAGCGCTTCCTCAACCTCCATGCGCTGGCTCATGACCTACCCACCCTCCAAGCCTGGATACGCAAGCTCTTGGCCCAGCCCTTCATCCCCGGCGCCTGGAATCACCTCAAGGCACCAGACGCCGTATTTCTTCAGGAAACGAACTGAGGTCTCCCTTCGCTATGTGCACCGTCGTCAAAATCCCACCCCGAATATTATACCTTAGCGAAAGCCGCATGTATCGCGGCTCCAGTACCGCCCACAGGTCCTCAAATATCAAGTCCGCCACCGGCTCCTGAAAAATCTCCTCATTCCGATAGCTAAAAAGATACATCTTGAGCGATTTGAGCTCTATGCACCGCTCCGAGGGAATGTACCAAATATCCAACGTTCCGATATCCGGCAGGCCCGTCCCCGGACACACCGCACTAAACTCCTCCGTATGCAAATGAATCACCTGCGGTACTTCCGTCTGAAACGCAAAGGTCTCTAAAATGGAGCGCCGCTCAGGTTTGCGAACCTCGGCGCGGGTGTCGGCTATGCGAATCGGCATGCGACGAAGCTGCAGATTTTCCGCTGGAAAAAGGCTGAGAAGAGCCTGAAAGCTTTTTCGTGTTTTGGGAAGCCTTCTTCTCCATAGAAGGTTGGGACTTAGGGGAGGCTGATGGAGGGCGCTTCTTAGCTGACGGTGATGAGGAGGTGGCGGCTGAAGCCTCAGAAGGTTTATTTTTGGGCTTAGGTGGGGGAAGGGGCTCTGGCAGCTTGGGCAGGCGGTCTGGGGGGGTTCGCCCCACGGCCATGTAGAGCCAGCCTACCTCCGCAGGCGTAAGAAACCGCCATTTACCCCGAGGAACGCCCTTCCGCCTAATAGGGCCAAAGGCAATCCGGTCCAGCGCTTTGACCCGGTACCCCAGCTTCTCCAGCATGCGCCGCACAACATGCTTCCACCCTATATGCACCGTAATAATCAGGGTGTAGGGGTCTTCCAAATAAGCTTCATCCGCCTTAGCAATACCCTCCGGCAAAATAACCCCCCGCATTAAGCTCTCCACCACTACATCTGTAAAAGGCTTGACCGAGGTCACCCGATAAGTTCGGGGGATTTTCGAGGAGGGATGTAAAAGCTTCTGCGCTAAATCACCGTCATTCGTTAGCAAAAGGATGCCCGTGGTATTGCGATCCAGGCGTCCCACGGGGTAAAGGCGCACAGGCGGCGCCCCCTCTAAAAGGTCTAACACCGTCTTTCGCCCTTGCGGGTCCTTCACCGTACAAATCGTATTCTTCGGCTTATTGAGCAGGATATAAACAGGCTTTTCGGGCTTGAGAACCTTTCCTTTGTAAGTAACGACATCTTTTTCAACATTTACGAGGGTGCCGGGCTCTCGGATGACCTGACCATTGACGGTCACCAGGCCATTTTTGATGAGTTTAGCGGCAGTGCGGCGGGAAGCTACCCCCGCCATGGCTAAGTACCGATTGAGCCGTACCTCAGTAGGACGGGGGCCTTCCAAAACCATAATCCTCAAAGATACAGCAAAATCAGAAGCTGAGAGGCTTCGTAGCCCTGCCCGGGAAGAACAAGAGAGAACCATAACTTTGTTCCCTCCTTTTGGGCGTGCCTCAGGTTGCACCCTTAGTAGCCTTTTGCGACGTCTGGAGTTTGTACTTTTGCGGTGTAGCCCGGATGGCGGAATAGGTAGACGCGCCAGTCTCAAAAACTGGTAGGGGCGACCCTGTGCCGGTTCGAGTCCGGCTCCGGGCACGAGTGCGCTTAGGCCGCTGGATGCGCCGGCTCTTTTTGGGGGTTGTTCTATTAGCCTTGGGTGGCGTGGTGGGTTTGCGCTTATTCCTGACCACGGAAAAGGGGAACCGATACCTGCGCTTTCTTATCGTGCAGACGCTTTCCCAGGCGCTGGGGACCGATGTGCGGCTGAGAAGTGTGCGTTTAGGGGGGCTTGCTACCCTGCAAATCCATGACCTGAGCATAGATGATGTGCAGTGCGCACCTCTTCTACGCGTCCCCGAAATGCGCCTTAGCTGGCGCCCAGGCCTCTTCTGGCAGGGCCTCTGGAAAGGAACCCTCCTCATCCCCCTCTCCAACTTAGAACTCCACCGCCCGCAAATCTATCTCTATCATGAGCGTACCTCAGGCCTGCTCAACTTAGATCGGCTCTTTCCCCCCGACACCTCCCCCTCCCCACCCTCCCAAACTCCGCCTACCCTTCGCCTGCCCCACCTTATCATCTACGAAGGAGCCTTCACCTTCCGAGACTCCACAGCCCCAGATAGCGCCTTACTGGTGCGCAAAGGGTTCATGAACTACGCCCATATCCAGCTTGCCCACCTCAACCTCTCCGCCACCATAGAAAAGCATGGAAACCGCCTTTTCGCTTATATTCGCCACCTAAGCGTTACGGATACCGCCGCCCAAGTCAAGGTAGATACCCTAAAGCTGGTCCTACGGGCTTATCCAGACAGCACCGTCATTGATAATCTCTATTTGCGCACGGGGACATCCCGCCTGCAGGCGCAAGGTAAATTTCTCTATGAGGGGCTGGATAAGCTATTTCTCAATACTGACACGAAGCAGTTTGAGGCGTGGTTCAAAGGGGCGGTGGATTGGCGGGATATTGCGGCATTTAGTGGGGATTCTTTGCCGCTGCGAGGGCTGTGGCGCATAGAGACGAGGATGGAAGGGGACCTTACCCGCCTTCGCTGGAAGCAGCTCCACATAGAGACGGCTCAAGGGCTTGAGCTGGAAACGGCGGGGGAGATTTGGCATTATGCGCGTCCAAAGTCCCTCTATTGGGATGTACGGGTGCGGCAGGGGCTTGTTTCGCTGGGGGGGCTGGGGGCGGCCATTCCAGAGCTCGCCGGCTGGCCAAAGAACTGGGATACTTTCCGCCTATGGAACCTCACCGGCCGCAGTATCGGCTCCCTATATAGCTACTGGTTCCAAATCCAGCTTCCGCAGGCCCAAGTGCTCTATACAATGGAAAAAACTGAGGCGGGATGGCTCTGGCATGGAAAAGCCAAACTCACTGGCTGGTCTGTAGATCATCTGGTGGCTGATTTGCCGATTCGGGAGCTGTATGGGGAGGTGGAGCTGGGGGGACAAGGCTTCACTTGGGAAAGCTGGACAGGCACAGCTCAGGCAGCGCTCGCTGGTCTGTACGATACCCTCCCTATTCGGCGCCTTATCCTCTCGGCGGAGGCCACTTCAGGGGAATGGAATGGCGAACTGACTCTCCAAAGTTCGCTTCTCTCCACGAAGCTGCAGGGCTCCGTCCGCTTCGCAGAAGCTCCCTTGTTTCGGCTTTCAGGTGAGATTCAGACTCTCTCGGCTCAGTTGTGGGGAGCCGCAGGGCGTCTCTTAGGGGAGTTTTACACCGACCTCCAAGCCCCTAATTGGGATAAGCTCCAAGGGCATATCCAAATCTCTCGCCTTCGCTGGGAAAAGCCCGACACCACCCTCGCCCTCAGCCATCTCAGCCTACAAGTCCGCAGTGATGAGGTCTCTCAGCTCCAGCTATCGGGGCAAAATCTGCAAGCGCAGATCACCGCGCATACCGACTGGCGGTCTTTCCTCCAAGAAGTACAAGCCATTGCTAATGCCGCACAAGGCTGGATACTGGATAAGGTACCCCCTACTTTGCCAGACACGGTGGCGCTATCCTCATTTTCGGTGCGTCTGACCCTTTACGAGAGGGAAGCTTGGAGTTGGCTCCATTTAGCGGGTGTGCCTGAGAATCTCATAGGCGGCAGAGCCCAGGTCAGCTTTTCGGGTAGTCCGACATCCTGGCAGCTCCAAGCCGAAATAGACTCGCTGATTTTGCCGGCTGGTGCTCTACACGGTATCCACCTTCAAGCTCGGGGCCAATGGGAAACCCCCTGGCCCTTTGAAATAAACTTGAACATAGCCTATGGGGAGCAGTACCTTCTCTTTCAGGATTTGACAGCCCGTCTCACAGGCCATTATCCCAAAGGTGAACTCCTTCTTACCTCTCGCATCGGCCTTCAAGACTCCCTGCATTGGCAGGGGGAGTGGTTATGGCCCGGAGGAAAGGACTTTCGCTTTCGCCTCCGTCCGGAAAACTCTACTTTCACGCTGGCTAAGCAGCGCTGGACCTTCCCCGAAGAGGCGGTCTTCACTTTGTCCGACAGCGCTCTAAGCTGGCATCTACTTACGCTGTCAGCTCAGGCTCGTTTCTTTACGCGGGCCACCCCACAGGGCATACAAGCTCAGGCCGAAAACCTCCCCCTGCGTCCCCTTTTAGAGGTCCTCGGCGAAGACTGGCCCCTCACCGGCCTCCTCTCCTTCCAATGGGAAGAGGAGCACGACAATCTTTTTTCCTTGAGGGTGGATAGCCTTTCGTATGCGGGTCAGCCATATCCGGTTTTTCACCTTCTGACGCAGCCTCGTTCTGATACCCTCCCCATTCAGTTTGCTTTGGGAAGCGACCCCGAACAGAGCCTCACAGGGACAGGTTATTATGTGCTTACCGACACAACAGCCCCCCTCTTTCTAAGGCTGTCGGGGAACTTGCCGACTAGCTGGATATCCCCTTTCGTCAGTGACTACTTAGAGGGCTTGGGAGGCTATTTTCGCTTCTCACGGGTCATTGTGAGAGGCGCTCTTCCCCGGCCTGAAATCTTTGGTGATGTACTCTTAGATAAAGCCCGGGCTTACATCCCCTTTTTGAGGCTCTCTTACACCGCCGATGGCGTCCTGCAATGCCGAGGGGATACGATATGGGCTAAGGACTTGCCGCTGTACGACCCTGGTCAAAAGCTGGCTCTTTTGGGGGGATACATTGCCCTACGAGCCTGGACGGCTCCCTATTTGGCGCTTACGCTCCGAGTGCGGGAAGGCCCCGTGCGGCTACTGGCTACGCGCCCCTCCTCGGATGCTTATCTGTATGGGCAGGCGCTCATAGAGCAGGGCGAACTACGCTTTACAGGCCCATGGAATGCCGTCCAAGTGCAGGGCTTCGTGCGATTCGCCGAAGGCACCGACCTCACCCTCCCCGTAGAAAACTACCTCCGCACCGAAAAACGCAGTTATGTGCGCTTCACAGGGCAAAAAGATACCCTTCGCCCTGCTATTCAGGCTCCTACTGGCCTTGCCCTGCAAGTGAGCCTCCTCTCGGCTCCCACAGCGCGTTTTCGCGTGTTATTTGACTCCCGCACGGGAGATGAAATCGTCGCCAACGGCACCTCCCAGCTCTTTCTGCGGATCACCCCAGAAGGAGAAGTGGCCATCTCCGGCTCCTACGAGGTTACATCAGGCGAATATCGCCTGAGCCTGCGGGGCATTGTGGGACGCACCCTCCGCATAGAAACCGGCAGTCGTCTCACTTGGGACGGCGACCTGTACCAGGGACGCCTCCAAATCACCGCCATCTACAAGACCTTTACCTCTCTCCGCATGATAGACTCCACCTACACCGCTACAGTCCCCGTAGAAGTCCGACTCCTTTTAGGCGGCACGCTCCTCAGCCCCGAACTCCGCTTCCAAGTAGATATCCCCAATCTCACCGGCAATCCCTCACCCCTCATCACACTCTTTCTACAGCGCCTCCAAAATGACGAACAGGAACGCAACCGTCAGGTCTTTGCCCTCTTAGCGCTGGGAACCTTTTTACCACCTGAACAAGGACTTACAGCCACCCAAACTTCCAGTGGAGTAAGCACCACACTCTCGGAATTTCTTTCGGCTCAGCTTTCAAGCCTCTTAGGCCAAATCATGGGCAGCCAGGTAGGCATAGGCTTTAGCATGGGCCAATGGAACGAAATCTCCACGCAGGTTCGCCTCTCCTTAGGGGGGCGCCTCACGATCCAGCGGGAAGGGGTCCTTTTGGCGCCCGGTCAGACCAACCCCACTCTGGGCAACCTCTCGGCACGCTATCGCATCTTGCCCCCCCGCATCACCAGCCCCACCCAGCTCCAACTGGAAGCCGAAGCCTTCAACCGCCAAACCTTCTTCGGAGGCTCTTTCGGAAGCAGTACCCAAGGCCTCGGCATAAGCCTACGCAAGAGTTTCTTCCTACCCCCTTCCCGTCGCAAACGCCCCTCATCCTAAAATCCCCTTACCTTTGACCTATG
The DNA here is from genome assembly GCA_032249525.1 of Bacteroidota bacterium. Classification (GTDB taxonomy): domain Bacteria; phylum Bacteroidota; class Bacteroidia; order SpSt-205; family SpSt-205; genus JAPYWM01. Next base: position 8,580 of record JAVVHK010000020.1, read on the forward strand.
CGCCAAATCGGTTTGCTGCTCTTTGGGGCCCTTCTCGCGGGCCTGATCGGCGGCGCCTTAGCCGGCTTCTGGATAAGTAGCAAGACTACCCCTGCCGCTCCCTCCTCAGAAAACCCCGTCGTCTACCTTCCCCTTCGACAAGCTCGCTCCGAAAACCCCACCGACGCCAGCTTTATAGAAGCAGCTAAGCGCGCTACCCCTTCCGTAGTCTTTATTCGGGGGTATGGCGAACGTATGGCCGGAGAAGACTTCTGGAGCTTCTGGGGGCTATGGCTCCCACGCTCCCAGCCTATTTATAGTGCCGGTTCAGGCGTGGTCTGGTCTAGCGACGGCTACATCGTTACCAACTTCCATGTAGTGCGCGAAGCGCAGCGGATTCTGGTCTCCTTCCCCGACAAACGCACCTTGGAGGCAGAATTTATTGGAGGGGATGCCAGTGCCGATATTGCCCTCCTCAAAGTCAAAGCCACGGGCCTCACGCCTCTCCCCTTGGGCAATTCCGACTCCGTAGCTATTGGACAGTGGGTCCTCGCTATCGGCAACCCCTACAACCTCACTTACACCGTTACGGCGGGCATCATTAGCGCTCGGGGCCGCAACCTCAACCTCCTCAAAGGCCCCCTACCCATTGAAAGCTTCCTCCAAACCGATGCCGCTATAAACCCCGGCAATAGCGGTGGACCCTTAGTAGACCTTTCAGGCCGCCTCCTCGGCATCAATACCGCTATTGCTTCCCGAACCGGCTCCTATGTGGGCTACGGCTTCGCCATCCCCATCAACATCGTCAAAAAAGTCGTAGCCGACCTAAAGGAGTTTGGCGTAGTGCAGCGGGCCTTCTTAGATGCGGATGTGCAAGACCTTCCGGATGAAGGTCCTACGACTGCTTCGGCCGAAGAGCTTGCTGGCCTTTTCGTAAAGGCGGTGTATCCGGGGGGCGCCGCCGAAAAAGCCGGCCTACGTCCCGGCGACCGCATCCTCAAGGTTGATGGCCTACCCGTGCAGACGCAAGCCGAGCTCGCCGAACGTTTGGCCCAAAAACGTCCCGGCGACAAAATCCGCCTCACCTACAAACGCCATAACCAAACCTTGGAAACCACCGCCACCCTCACCAATGAAGATGGCGAGACCACCCTCCTGCGCCGCAAACCCTACCGCTCTGAAGCGCTGGGCGCCGACCTTACGCCCATCAGCAAACGCGAAGCCACCGAGTTAGGCCTCAAACGCGGCTTCCGCATCACCAACCTCCGCAGTGGCCTCCTCTCCCAAATGGGCCTCCAAGAAGGCACCATCATCGTCTCCGTCAATCGCTACATCCCCGAAACACCCGAAGAGCTGGAAAACATCCTTTTGAGTAGCCGAGGCCGCCTGCTCATTGAAGGCGTGGATGCTTATGGCAAACCCTTCTTCTACAGCTTTTTCCAGCGGTGAAGCTGCCCGAAGCCTTTTCGGAGCGAATGCGGCTCCGCTTAGGGGCCGAATGGGAAGCTTTTGTGCAGGCCCTTAGCCAGTCGCCTCGCACCACCATTCGCCTCCATCCCGAGAAAGGCCGAGGTTTATACCCCGAAGCGCCCCCCGTGCCGTGGCATCCTCGGGGGCGTGTGCTGACTGAGCGGCCCGACTTTGCACGGGAGGCCCCCTGGCATGCGGGCGCCTACTACGTGCAAGAAGCCTCCAGCATGAGCATCCGGGTTTTTCTCCCCGAAAGGCGCCCCCTCCGAATCATAGACCTAAGCGCAGCCCCCGGCGGAAAAAGCACGCTCCTCTTAGATGAGATAGGCTTGACAGGCGGTCTCCTCATTGCTAACGATCCGGATTCGCGCCGACGGGCCGCCTTAGCTGAAAACTTAGCCCGCTGGGCTATCCCCGCCTATCTGATTACAGGCCGGGACCCCGCCTGGTGGGCCGAAAGATATCCCCATAGCTTTGATGTCGTGCTCTTGGATGCCCCCTGCAGTGGAGAAGGCCTCTGGCGAAAGAATCCTTCTTTAGCCCAGACCTGGCATCCCGAAGAGGTACACTTTTGCAGCCGGCGGCAGCGTCGCCTCCTCGCCGCCGCCCAAAAGCTCGTAGCACCCGGCGGCCACCTCATCTACTCCACCTGCACCTTCGCCCCAGAAGAAAACGAAGATAACCTCGCCGCCCTCTTCGCCCACGACCCCGCCTGGAAACCCCTCCGCTGGGAAAACCCGCCCCCAGAAATCATAGAAATCTCCTATGCCCCCCGCGGATGGGGATACTACTTCTATCCCCACCGCACCATCGGCGAAGGCTTCTTCCTCTCCGCCTGGCAAAAAGAACCTACCCCTACTTCACCCAACAAACCCAAACCCCCCCCTACCCTCCGCCCTATCAAACCTCCACCCCTCCCCCTCCATGGCCCCTTCCTCTTCTTTCAACAAGGCGAAACTATCATGACCCTCACAGAAGCCGCTTACCAACTACTCCCCCCCCACCTACCCAAAATAGAGGCTTTTCCCATCTGGCAATACCATAAGCCTTCCCATGCCGCAGCCCTTCTACCTTTTCTCGAAGAGGACAAGGTGCCAAACTATGAACTCAACGAAACCGAGTTTCAAGCCTACCTGCGTCGGCAGCCCATTTCTACGGGCCTTTCGGAGCCGTATGTGCGCGTCCTACGGCTCGGTTTCCCTATCGGATGGCTCTATAAAGGGCGCCCCTCCCTCCCTAAACCTTATCTCACCCTCTGACCCCTCTGCCCAAACTCAAGTCTGGTAATAGCCTTCCCGCCACTCAATCTGCACACGCCCATCGCTCTCCCACACCTGAATAAGGCCCTCGTAGTCCTCCAGCTCATCGTCCTCCGTGCCCCGATAAAGGCTCACTCGCAAACGAACCCCCTGATCCAATAAGAAACTCACCAGCTGCCAGAGAGCCTTTTTAGCAGCGGAGTTGAGGTAAGTGAGCTCCAAATGAAGGTTTAGGTGGGGAGGATTGAGATGAGGTAGATTCTCTTTCAGAAATCGCACGATGGGCTCAAAGAACTCTACGGCATTTTCGGGGAAACAAGCCCCCCGCATCAGGAAAGTGTGTTCAGTGAGGTTGATCTGCACTTCAGGCGTGTGGAGAGTAGATGCTAAATGAAAATGCATTCCCTACAAAAGTACGAACTGAAGCCCATCCTAAGGGAGTGGGGAAGGTGTCTTGATTCAGTGCAAAGAGCATGCTGAATGCGAGTTGGTGGTATTTTGTGGGGCCGCCGCCCGCCTTCGGCGGGCGGC
>JAVVHK010000021.1:0-11796 GCA_032249525.1 Bacteroidota bacterium
GTGCCGTAAGGGTTTGTGAAAGCGAGGTTACCTATTCGCTGAATGAGGTATCGCAGGAGCGCGCCTCCTATGGCGCCACTGCTGATGCCAATCAAGTAGGGTCCTGGTAAGACCTTCATACAGAAGGGGTTTGGATGAGGGAGCGTACTTGCGGTAGAGGCAAGCGGAGATGGTCAAAGTTAGGGAAGAACGGTCCTAATAGGCGGAACTTTTCCCGGAAGATGCGTACGGTTAGGGGATTGCGTTCGGTGAGGGTCTTGACGCGCTGGAAGTAAGCCAGCTTTTCGGGGGTAGCTTCTTGGGCAAGGAGGTGCCAGAGCCGCTCCAGGTGAAAGGGCTCTTCCTCTGAGAAATAGACGTAGAGGAGGAGTCGGAGGTTTTCTTCGGCGAGGGGATTGGGAGGGAGGGTGGCGAAGGTCCGCAAAAGGGCTTCCAACGAAGGGCGATAGGCTTCCCGATCCTCTAAAAAGCCCGCCAAATACATCCAAAAAAGATGGGGCAGATAAAGCCCATCAGCTACGGTCATGAGGGCTTCCTCAAAGGCGGCTCGCTCTTCTGGATCGCCTTCTAAAAACGAGGCATGCAAAGACTCGATGAGGTTCAAAAGCTGCTCAGGCGTTTTGCCCTCCTTTTGCGCCGCTTCTATTTGCTCAAGAGCTTCCTGTACTGACACGAAGCAAAGTTAGGTACTTTATGGCGTACTTTTGCGAGGGTGGAAAGTATAGATCGGCTGCGGCAAATTGTGGCGGAGCTGCGAGAACGGTGCCCTTGGGATAAAGCGCAGACCTTTCATAGCTTGGTCCCCCTAACCATTGAGGAGGCCTACGAACTCATTGAGGCGATTTTAGGGGGTGAGGACGCCGAAATAGTAGAAGAACTGGGGGATGTGCTGCTGCATGTATTTTTCTATGCGCGGATGGGGGAGGAGGAAGGGCGTTTTTCCATAGATACGGTGGTGGAGCGGCTTAATCAAAAGCTGATAGCTCGGCATCCGCATGTGTATGGGCAAGCCCAGGCCTCGGATGCGAAGGCGGTTTTAGCGCAATGGGAAAAGCTCAAGGCCGCTCAATCCGATCGGTCTGTGATAGGAGGTTTGCCTGAGCGCTTGCCGCCCCTGCTCAAAGCTTATCGCCTCCAAGAAAAAGCCGCTGCCGTAGGCTTTGACTGGGCCTCCCTCCAAGGCCTTACCGAGAAGCTAAAAGAGGAGCTTGCCGAACTCCAAAGAGCCATTGAGGCGAATCAGCTTTCAGAGGCGGCGGCAGAACTGGGAGATGTCCTTTTCGTGCTGGTGAATCTCGGACGCCACCTCGGCATAGACCCCGAACGCGCCCTTCACCAAACCAATCAAAAGTTTGAAAAACGTTTCCAATACATAGAAAAGCGCCTCAAAGAAGCTCAAAAGACTTTTGCGGAATGCGACCTGGAAGAGTTAGATGCTTATTGGCAGCAGTCCAAGTCGCTCTATCCCTAAGAGCGCAAAGCTGGGAGTGGGATAGCACCCTGGCCTTACCGGGATGCGAAAATTTGGCTCCGGCCTACCCTTATCTTTTTGCATTTTCGTATAATCGGGCTTTAGCTCGGCAGGATACGGGGGTTCAGGGCGTGCTTTACTATTGGGATGCGACGCAGGAAGTGCCTTTTTTGAGGGATATTACGCCGCCGGGGCGCTGGCATCCGTTTGAGTTAGCTTATCGGGAGCCTTACTTGTGGTTTTTCCATGGCAAAAAGGACATTCCTAATGAAGTTTGGCGCTTTCGGTGGAATGGTTCTACTTTGGAGGGGCCGCGGCGGTGGGTCCATCCGGGTTTTGTGTCGCTTCAGGCTATGTGGCCGCTGGACTCCGTGCGTTTCATGGTGGCCAATGACCGGTCGCATCGGGCCCGCTGGCGGCTCGTAGCGGGTTTTTTGGTGCGGCGGGTCCGCAGTAACCTCCTCTATTGTGAAGGAGACTCCTGCGTAAAGGTCGTAGACGGCATTCCCTATGCCAGTAGTCTGGCGCACTTTCCCGAAGAGAGGGAATGGTGGGTAAGTGTGGCATTTCGGAAGGCTATCTGGGTCTATCAAGAGGTGGCAGGGCCGCATCAGCTGGTGTATAGCCGGCGCATCCGATTGCCCGGCTATCCCGATAATCTGGCAGTTCTTGCACCCAACCGAGTATGGGTCGTCTGCCATCCGAGCCTGACCCGATGGGCTCGCAGCTTAGCCTTCGGAAGTAAAGCAGACAAGTGGATGATCGTAGAAATAGAGCGCCTGCCCGATGGAAACTTTTTGACCCGCACCCTCTATAAAAGCCCCTCCCCAGACTATCCCACCGCCAGCGTGGCTCGCCCCATAGGTCCCTACATCTATGTAGGCAGTTATGCGGCGCCGTACCTCCTTCGCCTCAAGGTAGGTGAAACACAAATAGCCCCAGCCCCATAGTGTAGTAAAACTGCTTTTCCGTAAGGTAACCACTCCCTGGGACCCCCTCCGGCAATCCGGAGAGAAAATATCGTTTTTCAGGGTGCTGCACATCGGGTACATATGCCCAGATACCACTTGCCTGCCAGAGGATATTACCCCGTCCTATGGCCCAAAACTGCGTTTCCTTAGGTAGGGGCCAGCTGTGCAGGAGCGTGCCCCAAGCGTCATAGACTTTCAGCTGATAACCCTCGTCTAAGACAATCACCAGGTCATTACCCGCTTGGAGGGCGTGAATACGCACCAGAGCCGCAGGCCCCGTAACTTTCCCCCCAAACCGCACGAGCATCCGCCCAAAAGCATCTATCCGAATCACTTCCTGCGTCTCCCGCAAAGCCACCAATAAATCCCCCCCCGGCATCACCGTAAGCTCGCTGGGAAAGCCCTGCCACAATTCCGGTGCCATCTCCTCAAATCGTACCTTTTGTAGGACCTGTAAGTTCGTCCCTAATAGCAAAAGCGCTTGCTGTCCAACATCCAGCACATACAGCTGTTGGTTACCGACGGGCGCTAAACTGCGGATGTCCAAGAAGCCCTCCCTGGCGCCGGGGCCGCCTCCCACGCGAGTAATGGAGTCGTATTGGGGAGCCCATACTTTGAGGAGCGACTTTTCGGCGCTGCACCAGGCATACACATGCCCGATTTCATCTACGGCGATGAGGGTGGGTGCACAGGGCAAAACAGCTACCTGCGCCCACAAAAGCCCTCCACTACACAGCCACCACCGCATCGGACAATAGCCCAGAAAATAGAACGGCTTCTTTCCCGGGCTCCTGGTATTGGCGAAGAGCCCAGCTTTCTCCCGCTATCTCCAAGTAGGTATAACGTTCTATCCACTCCCCTAAAACCACATAGCGGGTGTGGGCTATCTGCCGGACAGTGGGCAGGTGTCGGTGGGCAAAGATATACCAGTCGCAGGCGGTGCCGTTCTGGACGGCCTGTTGGACATATTGATAAAAGTATTCCTGCTCACCTAAGTCCGTATAGTCTAAGGGGTGGTGGGCTTTTCGGCTGCGGCCCGATAAAAACCGCCCCAGCCACAGCCCTACATCAGGATGAAATAAGTATCGGTAGAGCGTTTGCAGCAGGGGATTACCCATCATCCAGTTGGCGACTTTGTCCAGGAGGGGGAGGGGGCCCAGCCGATGTCCATGCGAAAGGAAAAACCGCAGGCCCTTATAAGTGGCCAAATAAGGATCAGGTAAGAGGCGCAACCCCACCTCCTCTTGAAGATACCCCGTAAGCCACTGATCATGGTTGCCGCGCATAAAGTAAATCGGCAGGCCTGCATCGCTCAGCTCAGCTAAAACTCCCAGCAGCCGCACACTCCCTTTGGGAACGCACCGCCGATACTCAAACCAAAAGTCCCACACATCCCCCAGTAGGTAGATAGCGGCGGCGGTGGGAGCTACCTCCCGAAGCCAGCTGATAAAGTGCTTTTCCCGTACCCGACTTTCCTCTACTGAAGGCACCCCTAAGTGCAAATCACTGACTAAAAACAGCTTCTTACCCGGTGGGCGATCCTCTGGATAGAGGGGCGGGTACGACCTCATGAAGGGCTGGCCGCTGGCTCTAACGCCGACTTTGAGGGGCGAGGCCCTAAAATAGCCTCCACTTCCTCCTGATAGAGCACTTCTTTTTCCAGGAGCTTTTCCGCCAACGCTTGTAGGAGAGAGAGTTTCTCTTGAAGGAGCTGTTTGACTCGCTCGTAAGAAGATTGCAGAATATGTTGCACTTCGGCATCAATGAGGCGGGCGGTTTCTTCGGAGTAGGGTTTTTGTAGGCTGAACTCTTCCGCGTGCGGGCGGAAGGCGATGTGTCCTAAGCGCGACATGCCATACTGCGTTACCATGGCGAAGGCCAGCTGGGTAGCCCGCTCAAGGTCATTTTGAGCCCCCGTAGAAATATCCCCAAAGACGATCTCCTCCGCCGCTCGCCCAGCCAAGGTCATACTCAGCACATCCAAAAGCTGGGACTTCGTGTAAAGGTACTGCTCTTTGGGCATATACTGCGCATATCCTAAGGCCGCAATTCCCCGAGGGATAATGGAGACCTTTACTAAAGGATCCGCATGCGGGAGAAACCATCCTGCAATAGCATGGCCCGATTCGTGGTAAGCGACAATCTTACGCTCTTCGGGGGAAATTACTTTGCTGCGTCGTTCTAAACCGCCAATCACTTTATCTATAGCCTCCTGGAAGTCGGCCATCGTAATAGCAGGGCGATCTTTGCGCGCTGCAATGAGGGCCGCCTCGTTACATACATTCGCAATGTCCGCCCCCACAAAACCCGGCGTCTGAAGCGCTAACTTATGCACATCTACGTCGGGTGCTATGAGAAGGTTTTTGATATGAACTCGGAAGATGGCTTCTCGCTCCTTCACATCCGGCCTGTCAATCATGATCGTACGATCAAATCGCCCTGGCCGAAGTAAAGCGGGGTCTAAGATATCTGGGCGGTTTGTGGCGGCCATGACGATAATGCCCGCATCGGTATTGAATCCGTCCATTTCCACGAGCAGCTGGTTGAGGGTGTTTTCGCGCTCATCGTTAGATATAGGCACCGAGGTCCGGCTGCGCACCCGCCCCACCGCATCTATTTCATCAATGAAGATGATACAGGGGGCTTTCTCTTTGGCCTGCCGAAAAAGATCGCGCACCCGCGCAGCCCCTACCCCCACAAACATCTCCACAAAGTCCGACCCACTAATACTGAAAAACGGGACACCGGCTTCGCCAGCCACAGCTTTGGCTAAAAGCGTCTTTCCCGTGCCCGGAGGTCCCACTAACAGGACACCTTTGGGAATTTTTCCACCCAATCGGGTAAACTTCTGAGGGTTTTTGAGAAACTCAACGATTTCTTGAACTTCCTGCTTGGCTTCTTCCAGGCCTGCTACATCCGCAAAGGTAACATTCACTTTATTGCCGCCCTCAAACAAAGCCGCCCGGCTGCGTCCAATGGAAAATATTCCCGTAGGACCGCCGCTTGCACCCCCCCGACCCCCCATCCGCTGAATAAAAAATACCCACAAACCAATCAGCACCGCTATGGGCAAAACATATTGCAAGATCACCAGAAAATAGTCCGTCCGCTCCACCACATAGTACGGCAAACGCTTTTGCTGAAGATATTCTTCTAACTTTTCTGCAGAGACAACACGAAAAGTAAAGGGAGCTACTCCCCAAATCCTTCGCCGCTGCCGATGCTGAATCTCTGCCAGCTCCCGAGCCTCCGGCGTAAGATAAACTTCGGCGACTTCTTTATTGACGATGACGACTTTATCTACTAAGCGCCGCTCTACCCACTCCTGAAACTCTAAGTAGGTGATAGGTACGGTAGATTGCTGCTCCGGCACAATAAAAAAAGAGGCTACAATCAGCCCAAAGAGAATCAGGTAGAGCCAGTAGAGGTTGATTCCTGACCCTCGAGAGGGGCGTTTGGGATTTTCCATATGGCTATCCTGTTAGAACAAAGATAGGGGGTTTTGTGTGCATGTAGGGGGAGGCGCTGGGGGGTAGCTTTGTAGGGTGTGGGTTGGAGAGATTTTCGGTACCTTAGGGGCGGGATGGAAATCCTGGTGTGTAACGATGATGGGATTACGGCGCGGGGGCTGCGAGCTTTGGTAGAGGTAGCTCAGGAGTTTGGGAAAGTGTATGTAGTGGCGCCGGATCGTCCGCAGAGCGGCATGGGGCATGCGGTGAGTATTGGGGTGCCGCTGCGCCTTTATCCTTCGCAGGCTTTTGGGGAGGGGGTTCCGACCTGGGCCTGTAGTGGGACGCCCGCCGACTGTGTGAAGCTCGCTACGGGGGTTCTGGGCCTACGGCCCAACCTTCTCCTGTCCGGCATCAATCACGGGGCTAACTTTTCTATTAACGCCTTTTATTCGGGGACCCTGTCGGCGGCCATGGAAGGGGCTTTTGAGCATATCCCCTCTATAGGCTTTTCGCTACTCAATTACAGCATGGAAGCAGATTTTACGGCGGCGCAGGCGATCGTGCGCGAGGTGATACTCTTGTACTTGGCTATGCCTTTTCCGCCGCACATACCTTTGAATGTGAATATTCCGAATCTGCCTCTTTCGGAGATACGGGGGATTCGGCTTACGCGTCAGGCGAAGGGGCGATTTGTGGAGCAGTTTGAGCAGCGGATAGACCCGTACGGTCAGCCTTATTACTGGATGGTGGGGCGGTTTGAGAGCGACGATGTAGCGCCGGATACCGACCTCTGGGCCTTAGAAAAGGGGTATGTGTCGGTCTGTCCCCTCACATCGGACCTTACGGCTTACGAACACCTCCACCACTGGCAAACCATTGAGCGATAGTATGGGGCTTTTGGACTGGCTACGCGGCAAAAAACCAGAGGCCTCAACGGCCCCCACCTCTACGGAGACCTCGGTCGATACCTCCCTGCAAAAAGGCCTGGAAAAAACCCGTCGCTCCTTCTGGGATCGCTTGAAAAACCTCTTTACCGGCCGAAAAGCCCTGGATGCCGAAACCCGAGAAAGCTTAGAAGAGACGCTTCTCTTAGCCGATGTAGGACCAAAAGCGACCGAAAATATCCTGCTTGAGTTAGAAAGGAGCCTCCAAAGAGAGCCGCTTCGGGAAAATGAGGGGCTCCTAGAGCGCTTGGAGCGGATTCTGGTAGCTCGGTTGGAGCGGCCGTTTGTGCCGAAAGAGGGGAAGCCCTATGTGATACTTTTGGTAGGGGTGAATGGGGTGGGGAAGACCACTTCCTTAGCGAAGTTAGCGGCGCGCTTTGTCCGGGAAGGGCAGAAGGTGGTCATAGGAGCGGCTGATACCTTTCGGGCGGCGGCCATCTCCCAGCTGCGGCACTGGGCCGAAAAGCTCCATATCCCCTTAGTAGAAAAAGGCATGGGAGCCGACCCCGGCGCCGTCGCTTATGAAACCATCCAAAAAGCCCTTCAAATGGAAGCGGATGTGGTGCTCATTGACACGGCGGGGCGTCTGCATACCAAAGAGCCCCTCATGCGCGAGCTAAGCAAGGTGTATCGGGTCATAGGCAAAGCTCTCCCCGGTGCCCCCCACGAAGTGCTACTCGTCTTAGATGCCACCACCGGCCAAAATGCCCTCCGCCAAGCCCAGGTCTTCATGGAAGCTACGGCCTGCACTGGCATCATCCTCACGAAGCTGGACGGCACCGCCAAAGGAGGCGTGGCTTTTGCCCTCGTAGAGGAAACCGGCCTGCCTATCCGATTCATCGGCGTGGGCGAGGGGCCCGAAGACCTCCTGCCTTTTGAGGCTCCGAAGTTTGTAAAGGCTCTGCTCCGAGGATAATTTTGCCTTTTACAAAATAAACTTTTTGGGCCATCACGTGGGAGATTAGTACAAAGTTGCTATCTTTGCCGCATGCCCACATGGAGATGCGTATGGGGCTTGGTGGTAGGCCTTTGGGCCCAGAATGTAGGTATTGGAACCAGTACACCGACGCATACCCTGCATGTAAGTGGTGGGGCGGTTCGGGTGGAGGGACTTAGCGGCGCAGGAAATGCGTTGGTGGGACTAGACGAGGAGGGCGTTACCTATCGGATAAACTTCACGGGCTCCGCCTCGGACTTTTTACGGGGGGATGGGACCTGGGGACCCGACCCCGGCGACTGGAAACTCTTAGGCAATGCCGGAACAAACCCCAGCGTCAACTACCTGGGCACTGCGGATGCCACGCAATTTCATATCCGCACCAACAATACGGAGCGCATGCGATTTTTCGTGGATGGGCGGATCCTGATAGGGACGACTACTCCGCTTAGTAACCGAGCCATCCTTCAAGTGCAGGGGGGCAATACGAATCGGGCCATTTATGGCTATAAAGCCTCTTCCAATGGGGTGAGTGTAGTCTTAGGAATAGCCACGACAGGGGGAGCGAATCGCGCAGGTGTGGTGGGACGAGCTACCTCATCCACAGGTGTGGGGCTGGTGGGTATGGTGGGGGTTTCGGACTTTGTCCATTATAACCTGGGGCCTGGAATTGCAGGCACAGGTCAGGACTATGGCATCGCTGCCTATGCAGAAAATACCTCCGGCGATCGGGCTGCCGGCCGCTTTGAAGCCCCAGGTAACACCAGTACTATTCGCTCCCTCGTTTCTGCCTTCGTGAGCGGCACGCAATACAAAATCTATGGCCTGAGTGTGGGAGGTTCTGATCCCCCTCCTTCCACTTCTACGGTCATCGCGGATGCGCAAGGGCGCTTACATGCGATGGCTTGCCCCGAGGCCCCCGAAATCTTCTTTATGGATCGGGGTACTGCCCAGCTCACCAACGGGGAAGTCTATGTTTCCATAGACCCCGCCCTCAGCTTCAACCTCTATGTGGATGAAATGTATCCCCTGCTGGTATTTGTACAGCCGATGGCCCCCTGCAAGGGAACCCTCTATGTGACGGATCGTAGCCGCCATGGCTTTCGGATACGCTCTACCGACCCTACGGAGACTATACCTGTCTCCTACTGGATTGTGGCTTATCGCAATGACACCTACTCCCCTGATGGCCTGCGTCTCTCCCGCCATGTGGGCGTGCGGTTACCTGAAGTACCTGAAGATCTGCTAAAATGAATCGGCTTATGCGATACGGATTTGTTATATACGGCTTGCTATGGGCGCAGACGAATGTGGGTATTGGGACTAGTAGTCCCACGCATCGGCTGCATTTGGGAACGGGCACTCTACGCGTGCAGGACCTTTCTGGCCCAGGGACTTCGCTGGCCCAGACAAGTAGCACGGGGGTTTTGGGACGATTTACGGACCCTACCAGTCCTACGCAGATTTTGCGGGGGAATGGGACATGGGGGGCAGATGTAAGCGACTGGAAGATTACAGGCAATAGTGGCACGAATCCCAGTACGCACTTTGTCGGGACGACGGATGGGCAAGACTTTCGGATTGGGGTAAATGCGACCACACGGTGGCGGATTTTAGCCAGCGATGGGCGCCACTGGGTGGGGCAAAACACCACCGCCACTCTGAATAACGCTCAGGTCTCTGTGGAAGCCCCCTCTGGCTGGATAGCTGTATATGGGCAGGTAACTGGCGGCAATCGGCCGGCGGTGCGAGGCACAAGCGGCGGGGGGAGTGGCCCTGCCGTGGGAGGTATCAATACAGCTACCGATGGCTGGGGAGCTATCGGCATTGGCGGAAATGCGCCCCTTCCTAGTACTATGCCCACAAATGGTGGGGGCGCATACGGCGTAGCTCCTGAGGCCGGCGTAGTGGGGGTTTTCACCGAGGCTAACAGCGATAGCCGAGCCGGCGGCGCCTTCGCCGTAAGAGATGGTAGTGGCACATATAACTGGGTGTATATCGCAGGCCAAGAAAGCGGAAATGCCCGCAAAATCCATGGCGCTGGCACCGCTTCTACCAACATCCGAGACCCTCAAAGCGGCCGCTATCACACCCTCTTCTGCCCCGAGGCCCCAGAAGCGCTCTTCTGGGACCAAGGCGACTTCCTCCTCACCAGCCAAAAGGCATTTATTCCCTTTGACCCCTTATTAGCTCAGCATATCCTTCCGCCTTACAGTGTCTACCTTCAGCCATGGGGGCCCATCCAAGTTTCTGTGACTCAAATCACTCCAGAGGGCTTTTTCGTAGAGGCGGAAAAAGCCCCTCCCCACCCTCTTCGGGTCTCCTACCTTCTCCAGGCTCGCAGCAGTTACGCCAACGAACGCCTGCCAGAAGTCAACCCCCATCGCTACTTTACGCCTTTCCAGCCGGTGACAACCTACCTCACCCCACAAGAACTTAAAAATCCGAAATAACAACTATGCGACGAGAGGCAGCAGTAGTTATCCTATTCAGCCTGGGCCTATGGGCTCAAAATGTAGGTATTGGTACCACTTCCCCCACCCATCGGCTTCATCTGGCTGATATGGGGGCTGGCGATCCCGGTCTTTTGCGGGTCCAGAGCTTAGCCAACCCCAATAAGAGCATAGGTACCTTCTCTAATCAAGGCGTCTTAGGCAAAATAGACTTCACCGGAAACCCTAAGCACCTCCTACATGGCAACTTGACCTTTCAGGAAGATGCCACCGACTGGCGCCTCGTAGGGAATACGGGCACCAACGCCTCCACGAACTTCTTGGGTACTACCGATAACCAGCCCCTGGTATTTCGTACCAATAACACTGAGCGCATGCGCATTTTGAGCGATGGATTGGTATGGATAAATACGACGAGTGCTTTGAGCCCCTCCAATAATGTAGTCAATATTCTTTCCCTGACAGGGGCTTCGGACAGGGCGCTCGCGGCGCGTTCGGACACCATAGGGATTTATGGGGAAGTGACGGGCGGCCTTGGACCGGGAGTGGCGGGGGTGTATAGTTCTACGGCTACGGAGGGAATAGGCTTTTTCGCCCGGGGGAATGGTCTAGGAGGCTTCCCCACGAGCATCAATCCCGTGGGTTTCGTGGCCCAGGGTACTATTCGGGGCCTGATGGGGGTAGCGACCTCTACTACGACTACACCCCGAATGGGTGGCTACTTCACCAATAGCGATGCTACGCGGTACAGTCGGGTGGCCTGCCGAGACGGGGGAACCAACTATAAGATACTCGGGACTGGAACGGTAAATACGGTCATTCAGGATGGTCAGGGGCGGTGTTATTTACTTACGGCGCCGGAGGCACCGGAGTTTTTATTTCAGGATTTTGGCGAAGGGGAGCTAAGAGATGGAGAGGCGTTTGTGCGGATAGAACCTAAGCTCATAGAGCATATAGAGGTGGAGCGCCTTCAGGTGTGGCTAACGCCCTTAGGGCCCTGTGAGGGGTTATATCCCGAGTTGGCTTTGGAAAAGGGTGGCTTTTATGTGCGGGAGAGGGGGGGAGGGCGCTCCCAAGTACGTTTCGTGTGGGCGTGGAGCGCGCCTGTGAAAGGATGGGGACGCTTCCCTGCGGTCAGTCCACCTCCCACGGGTGGCGCCACCCGCGAGGCAGAGTAATCTGCCAGGGTCTGACGAGGTGGGTAGGCTCCACCGCCGAGAACATTTACTGCGACAATGGCCCCGACCTTCTGGGCAGGGGCTTGCGAATATAAAAAAGTGTTATGTTTGGGGTATGCGACGACTCACTCTCCTCCTGGGCGTAGTGGTAGCATGGGCTCAGCAGCCTAATGGCGTATTAGATACCCTCACAGACCTGGTGTCCCATACCGAGTATCTGGTTCGTATGCCCGATGGCGTTCCCTTAGCCACCAGCGTGAATCTGCCTATATTTTCGGACACGGCAGCGATAGACCTGAATTTGGGCTCGCTGGGCATTCCGGGGCTTACGGGCACTCGGCGTATTCGGTTTGCTTATCCGGGGACGCAGTATTTTGTATACCCTGATCA
>JAVVHK010000022.1:0-11792 GCA_032249525.1 Bacteroidota bacterium
GAGGATAAAACTCTCAGGGAAATACTTTTGAAGGTCCTTATTGCTGGTGGGGAAAATAGCTCGCTGGATACGACGGGCATAGGTAAGGCCATCAATGTAGTCTTTTTCCAGGTTTTCCAGGCGCTGCTGCTCGGGAAGGCGGTGCGTAATATCATAGCCAATTCCGAGGTAGCGCTTTTGACCACCCGTAGCGCTTTCTGGAAGCGGCAAAATGAGCAAGTCAATTTGATACAGCTCGTAATCTTTGGTTAGGTTTCGGATGATTCCCCGCCAAGGCTTATTGGCCTTAATAGTATTCCAAAGGTCCGTGAAATAGCCGGAGGGATTAGCATCGCTGCGTAGAATATTGATATTTTGGCCTAAAAGCTCTTCTATGGTGTAGCCCGAGGGTTTGGCGAAAGCCTCATTGACGTAGGTGATGATGCCCCTCTCGTCGGTCTCTACGATGAGAAGGGGATAGTGGTAGCTTTGGTAGAAGGCTTCCACCGCTTCAATCAGGGGAAGCAGGGAGGGGGTAGGTACCAGAGCGGGATAGAGCTTTTGGATTTCGGACCAGAGCTCAGGCAGCTGCTCAGTTTGGAGGGAGCTCATAACCTTGGAAGTTAGCAAGAAATCGATAATGATTTTGGCTAAAGAGCCGTAGGTCTGGAATATGGTATTTAAGCTGAGCGAGCCGTTCTATGCCCATGCCGAAGGCATAGCCGGTGTACTTTTCGGGGTCAATGCCGCAGGCCTGAAAAACATGGGGGTCTACCATGCCGCAGCCTAAGACTTCTACCCAGCCGGTGTGTTTGCAGACAGCACACCCTGCCCCTTGGCATATCAAGCATCCAATATCCAGCTCTGCGCTCATCTCGGTAAAGGGAAAGTACGAGGCTCGCCACCGCATGGGCGTATCCGGCCCAAAAAAAGCCCGGACAAAGTACTCCAAGGTCGCTTTAAGGTCGGCAGCGGAAACCCCCTCATCCACGCAGAGCCCTTCCATTTGGTGGAAATACACATGGGCCCGGGCCGAAATGGTTTCATGGCGATAGACGCGGCCCGGCGCTAAAATCCGTATAGGCGGCTTCTGGCGCTCCATCACCCGAACCTGAATCGTAGAAGTATGCGTCCGCAGCAAAATCCCCCGCTCCGGATCAATGAAAAAGGTGTCTTGCATGTCTCGGGCAGGGTGGTCAGGTTCAAAGTTAAGCGCGGAGAAGTTGTGCCAGTCGTCTTCTATTTCGGGGCCGTCGGCCAGAGTAAAGCCAATCCGTGAAAAGATATGCACGATTTGACTTTCTACGAGGGAGAGGGGATGGCGGGCGCCCGGCGAAAGCCGAAGAGCAGGAAAAGTAGGATCAGCAAGCGTAGGACGAATCTCCTTTGCTGTTTTTAGGCGCTGCTGGGCCTCTTGAAAGCGGCTTTCCGCTAAACTCCGAAGCCGTTGAAGCGCCTGCCCAAAAGCCGGACGCTCCTCCGGCGATAAGCTCCTAATCTGCCCAAAGTAAGCGTCTAGAACCCCGCCCCTTTTGAGGAAGTTTCTCTGAAAGGCCTGTAGGTCCTCCATAGTCTGAAGCGGAGCCTCCAAGATCGCCTTCTCCAGAGCTGAAATATCCATAACTTCGGCAAAAATACCAACCTTCGCATGATGGAGGCATGGGTGCTTAAGGGGCCTTTACCTGCGGGATGGGAGCAGGATGTGGAAAAGAGTTGGGCGAAGGTGCTCAGCTGGGAGCCTGTGCCCGAAAAGCCTCTCCCTCCCAAGTGGGTGCGCATACGGGTTGCCGCAGCCGCCCTCAATCGCCGAGATGCATGGATTGTAGCTGGACTTTATCCTCGAATTCAGTATCCAGCGATTTTAGGATCGGATGGCGCGGGATGGGTGGTAGCTACCGGGCCAGACACCCCAAATCGCTGGGAAAATTCGCTGGTGCTCATCAATCCCAGTTTGGAGTGGGGGAGTGATGAGCGAGTCCAAGGAGAGCATTACCACATCTTAGGCATGCCAACGCCGGGGACCTTTGCCACCCACGTAGATGTGCCAGCGAGTCAGGTGTATGAGGCGCCGCCAGGCTGGTCTCCCCAAGAAGCAGCCGCCCTGCCGCTGGCAGGACTTACCGCCTATCGCGCCCTTTTCGTGCAAGGGAAGCTCAAAGCAGGCGAAAAGGTGCTCATTCCGGGCATTGGCGGCGGAGTCGCCCTGTGGGCTCTCCAACTTGCCGTAGCCGCAGGCGCAGAAGTCTGGGTAACGACCTCCGCTCCCGAGAAACTCCAGATTGCCCAGCAGTTAGGCGCATCAGGCGGCGTCCTCTACACCGAAGCAGACTGGGTATCCACCCTCCGAAAGCAAGCGGGCAGTTTTGACTTGATTGTAGATGGGGTAGTGGGCGAAGTGTTTCAGAAGCTCTTTGAGGAGCTTTTGGCGCCCGCAGGGCGCTATGTGATTTACGGCGCTACCCGGGGCAATCCCCCCCGCCTTGATGTGCGCCGGCTCTTCTGGAGACAGCAGCATCTCATCGGCTCCACCATGGGAAGCCCCACCGACTTTGAGAACCTTCTCAGCTTCGTCCAGCAAAATCGCATACGCCCCTACATTGGTCGGGTGTATCCCGCAAAAGACCTCCCCAAAGCCCTGGTAGATATGTGGCGGGGACAACAAATCGGAAAGTTGGTACTGGATTTTGCAGCCGCTTGACTTTGAGAAAAATACCTTATCTTTGGCCCCGATATGAGACCGTTAGTCGTATTAAGCGTGGGCGTGTATGCCCTGTATGCGCAGTGCGCGAATTGTAGCGTTTCTGGCTCGCCTATCTTACCGCAGGGTTTCGATCCCGACTCCATTACTCTGACCGTAGGACGGGACACGGAGGTAGTCATTCAGTTCACCTTGCCGGACACGGTGCAGCGGGCGGGCCTTACCTTGTACCCCAATTATGCCATTTATGTAGATAGCCTGCGGATGGCAGGAGGGGCTACTTATGTGGTGGTGAAGGGTACGACTTCTACCCCAGTGAGCTATGCGAATGGGGCCTTCGCATTTGACCAAGCCCCGCGCTATAAGGAGGTACGAAGTGGCGTTTCTGCATGGGTGGTGGTGTACCGCAATCCTTCCCCTTCTGAGGCGGGCGTACCTTCGGGACAGCCTTCTCCGCCGCGAGGATGTGTCCGGGCCTGTATAAAGGGGATACAGCCTACTCCAGCAGGTGGCGACTCCCTTTATATCGTGTTGCGAGCCTTTGTCGATCCAAATAGTATAAGTTTCTTCCCCCCCCCGTCGTCGACGGACATCAGCAACAAGGACACTACCGATCTGATGCCGACAGCTTCTGGCCAACCCTTATACTCGGATGTTTCGCTTTACTACGGGCCTGTGTATGTGGTCAGTACCCCTGCGGCTATAGAGTCTGCTCTGCAGGGTGATATAGTTTTGTCGCCGAATCCGACTTGGGGTGTAGCGATGGTGCGCTTTACGACGACCTACTCGGTGCCGGTGCGGGTGCGTGCCCTGGATGCGAGCGGGCGGGTAGTGCATGAGCGAGACATGGGAGTCCTCTTCCCTGGCGAGCATACGGCCGACCTCCAGCTGCCAGCGGGCATATACATCGTAGAGCTTTTGGCAGGGAAGGAAAGCTACAAAGCCCGGCTGGTGGTGCTGGAATAAAGCGTTCTCACGCAGGGGTGATATAGCCTTGGGCGCTCGTCGTAGGGACGGGCGCCCGGCTGTTTTTTACCGGCCTAAGCGGGCGAGGGTGGTTTCTGCGAGGGCCGCCATGGCTTGGGGATGGCGTCTAAGGACTTTGCGCAGGCTGTCCCAGGTGGTTTCTGAGACATGGTACCTGTCTAAGACGGCTTTGGTGTAGCTATGCCAAAGGGTATCATGGGAAGGGGTGAGAAGGCCCTCCGCGCTGAGGGCGGCGCGCTTAAGATAGAGCTGAGAAAGGATGCTGGCGGCCGTGTCCATGGAGAGCGGGGCTTCGGGGGGCCAAGGTGTGCGCGGCCCTCCCTTACACGCTATTAGAAGAGCCCCTATCGCCCAAAAGCGCCAGAATCGACTCCACATATTCTCGGGTATTGCTAAGCCGGGGGACTTTATTCTGGCCGCCGAGCCGACCCCGCTCGGCTAACCACCGCTCAAAAGTCCCCGCAGGCAAAGGAACAATCACCGGTAGGCCCAGCGCCAAGTCTCCTGAACGTTTCGCTTCATAATCGGAGTTGAGCGCTTGGAGGGCTTTGTCCAGCACCTTTGCGAAAGTCTCTAAATCCGCCGGCGGACGAATAAACTCAATAAGCCACTGGTGGGCGCCTTTCTGCCCTGCCTCCAGATAAATGGGAGCCACGGTGTAGTCCCGAATGAGGGCCCCTGTCTCCATGCACGCTTTCTGAATGGCTGCATCAGTGTTTTCTACCATGACCTCTTCGCCAAAGGCATTAATGTAGTGCCGTGTGCGCCCTACAATCCGCAGCCGATACGGATGCGTGCTGACAAACCGAATAGTATCCCCAATTAGATAGCGCCATAAGCCCCCTGGCGCCGTCAGGACCAGCGCATAGACTTCACCTACCCGCACGCCTTCCAAGGGAATAGCCTCCCATACCCCCTTTTCCCACGCCGAAAAGGGGATAAACTCATAAAATATGCCATGGTCCGTCAAAAGAAGCATGTCTTTCGTATGAGCTTGGTCTTGGAAAGCGAAAAAGCCTTCGGAAGCATTGTAGATTTCTATGTATCGCATGCGAGGGGAGGGGAGATAGTGTTGGAGAAGCTTTTCATAAGGGGTAAAGCTCACAGCCCCGTGAAAGAAGACCTCTAAATCGGGGAAAAGCTCTAAAATATGCTTAGCTCCTGTGCGCTTGAGAAGTTCATCAAAGAGGACGATGGTCCAGGTGGGGACGCCGGCGATGCCCGTGAGGTTGGTGCCAAGGATAGCTTCGGCCATGCGATGGACTTTAGTGTGCCATTCGGGTAGGAGGGCAATGGATTTCTGGGGCGCTCGGAAGAGGGTGTAAAACCAAGGAGTATTTTCCAGAAGGACGGCACTGAGGTCACCATAACGGACGTGCGGCGAAAGGTGACTAATAGAGTGACTACCGCCAATAGCGAGAATTTTGCCAGCGAGGAGACAGGTGTCGTCTCTAAAAAGGGTGAGGTAAGTAGCAAAAAGCTGGCGAGCCGCTCTGAAATGATTGTAAGAAAGCGTTTGGGGGGCTATGGGGATAAACTTGCTTCGGTCGTTTGTAGTGCCTGAGGATTTGGCAAACCAGCGGATTTTCCCTGGCCAGAGCACATCCGAAGCGCCCCGCATTGTCTCCTCAATAAAGGGATAGAGGGTCTCATAGGACACGACAGGCAGGTTCCGACGAAATTGCTCATAGCTCCAGTCAGGTCTTACACCATGTTTTTTGCCGTAAAGGGTGCGGGAGCCTTGGGTGAGGAGGTAGTGGAGCCATTTTTTTTGTGGGGTGATGGGGTCTGCGTAGAGGCGCTCAATGGCCCGGTAGGGTTGGCGTAGGAGGGGATAAAGCGGCTTGAGGAGAGGATGCAGGATTTTTAGCATGGGAGGCTATGGGGGGATTTAGGAGATGGGGTCATCGGAGGAGTTGGAATTTTTCACCGAGGTAGACTTTTCGGACTTGGGGGTCGTTGGCCAGCTCTTCGGCGGAGCCGGCTTTGAGGATGACGCCTTCATGGAGTAGGTAAGCGCGATGGGTGATGCTCAGGGTTTCATGGACATTGTGGTCGGTAATGAGGATGCCAATGCCTTTTTGGGCGAGGCGAAGGACGATATTTTGGATTTCTTCTACGGCGATGGGGTCTACGCCGGCGAAGGGTTCGTCTAAGAGCAGGAAGTGGGGTTCGCGGGCGAGGGCTCTGGCGATTTCGGTGCGGCGGCGTTCGCCTCCAGAGAGTTGGATGCCGAGGCTTTTTCGCACATGGGTGAGGCTAAACTCTGACAGGAGTTGCTCTATGCGCTCCTGAATGGCTTTTTTAGAGAGGTCTCCGCGCAGCTCTAAAATGGTGCGGAGGTTGTCTTCTACGCTCATGCGGCGAAAGACGGAGGCTTCTTGGGGGAGGTAGCCAATACCCATTTGGGCGCGTTTGTACATGGGGAGGTGCGTGATGGAGATGTCGTTGAGGTAGATTTGGCCGGCGTCCGGGCGGATAAAGCCGACGATCATGTAGAAGGTGGTGGTTTTACCGGCGCCATTGGGGCCCAGTAGGCCGACGATCTCCCCAGCCCTTACAGAAAGGGAAACATTTTGGACGACCTGGCGTTTGCCGTAGGTTTTAGACAAACCCTGGGCCGATAGGAGCACTCGGCAAAGATACGTTGGCTGGACGGGGCAAGCTACCAGGTCCCGGTCTATGCCGCATATCCCTAGTGATGGGGAAGGTGGTGAGGAAGATTGTACCTGAGTGGTTCGCAAATGCCGTATTTTTGCCGCCGTTATGAATGTGCAGATTTTTGTGCCTTTAGGGCTGAGTTTAGTGGGTATTCTGTTTATGTGGTGGCGTATTCGGTGGGTTAAGGGGCGGGAGGCTGGGGAGGAGCGCATGCAGGCGATTGCGAGTTATATTGCGCGGGGGGCTTTGGCCTTTCTGAAGGCGGAATGGCGGGTGCTGGCTGTCTTTGCGGTGATAGTGGCAGCTCTCTTAGCGTACTTAGGTAGTTTGCCTGGGAAGGGGGAGGTCTCCTCCCATCCGCTGATAGGAGTGGCTTTTTTGGTTGGGGCCTTTACTTCGGCGCTAGCGGGTTATATTGGGATGCGGGTGGCGACCCAGGCGAATGTTCGGACAGCGCAGGCGGCCCGGGAGTCGCTGGCTCGGGCGTTTCAGATAGCATTTCATGGAGGGTCTGTAATGGGGATAGGCGTCGCTTCATTGGCTGTACTGGGACTGGGTGGGCTTTTTGTGCTGTTTGCATGGTTCTTCCTGGATGGAGACTGGTATAGCCCAGTCCTGAGACGAGTGATTGAGGTGGTAACGGGATTTTCCTTGGGAGCGGAAAGCATCGCTCTCTTTGCCCGGGTAGGAGGCGGCATTTACACGAAGGCAGCCGATGTAGGAGCCGACCTCGTCGGGAAGATTGAAGCCGGCATCCCTGAAGATGACCCCAGAAACCCCGCCGTCATCGCCGACAACGTAGGAGACAATGTCGGCGACATAGCCGGCATGGGAGCCGACTTATTTGGCTCGTATGTAGCAACGATTTTAGCCACGATGGTGCTGGGCCAAGAAATGGTAGCCTCCCTCCAAAGCTGGGGCCCCGTGGTGCTTCCCCTCCTTTTGGCAGGAACAGGACTGCTCTTTTCTATCGTGATGACTTTTTTCGTGCGGGTTCCGGAAGGGGCTCAGGCCCGAGGCGTGCAAAATGCCCTCAACCTTGGGAACTGGGGGGCTATCTTACTAACCGTAATAGCCGCTTACCCGCTTGTGCAATGGGTCCTACCCAGTAATCAGTTAGTCTTGCGAGGGGAAGTTTTCACTAAAGGACAGGTATATGGCGCCATCGTGGTGGGACTGGTGGTAGGGGCTCTCATGAGCTGGATTACCGACTATTACACGGGCATGGGGAAGCGACCCGTGAATACCATTGCCCAAAAGTCCCTGACGGGGCATGCCACGAATATCTTAGGCGGTTTGGCCGTAGGCATGGAATCCACCGCTTTACCAGCCGTGATAATGGCGGCGGGCATTGTGGGGGCTTACTATCTGGCGGGATTGTACGGGGTGGCGATTGCGGCCACAGGTATGATGAGTACAACTGCCATGCAGCTTACCATAGATGCCTTTGGGCCTATCGCGGATAATGCAGGGGGGATTGCCGAAATGTCGGACTTACCCGACGAAGTGCGCAGCCGAACCGATGTCTTAGATGCCGTAGGCAATACCACCGCAGCCATGGGGAAGGGTTTTGCGATTGCTTCGGCGGCCCTCACGGCCTTAGCGCTCTTTGCGGCTTATGTGGGCGTAGCAGGGATTGATCGCATAGATATTTATAGGGCGCCGGTACTGGCGGCCCTTTTGGTGGGGGCGATGGTGCCATTTCTCTTTTCGTCCATGGCGATATCAGCAGTAGGTCGGGCTGCCATGGATATGGTTCAAGAGGTGCGTCGCCAGTTTCGCGAAATCAAAGGCCTTTTGGAGGGGAAAGCTGAGCCAGAGTACGAACGTTGCGTAGAAATTTCTACTCGAGCCGCTCTGCGCGAAATGGTGCTACCTGGGGCCTTAGCCCTCATCATACCGGCAGTGATTGGATTGAGCTTCGGTGCCGAAGTTTTGGGCGGCTACATGGCGGGTGTTACTATGAGTGGCGTCCTCTTGGGGCTTTTCCAAAGCAATGCAGGCGGCGCTTGGGACAACGCTAAAAAGTCCTTTGAGAAAGGGTTTTCCATTGGCAAAGAGACCTACTACAAAGGCTCAGACCCTCACAAGGCGGCCGTAACGGGTGATACCGTCGGAGACCCCCTAAAAGATACCTCTGGACCCTCTATGAACATCCTCGTGAAGCTGACCGGCATCGTGGCGCTGGTGCTAGCTCCTTATTTATCGGCTTAGGCTCATATACGACCCTTGAGCCATGCGCCCCTCCTTTATAGGAGCAAGAGGGCTCCTTTTATGGGGGGTGCTGGGATGGGCGCAGCGGGATACCGTGGAAGTTCCGCCCGTGGTGATTGTGGCGGAGCGGCCGCTGCGCATGTATCAATGGCAGGCAGACCCTCTCAGAGGCTGGCAAGTAACTGGAAGCCATCTTGCGCAGCTCCTGAGCCAGGTAGAAGGGGTCTATCTGCGAGATTATGGCGGCGAAGGCGCCCTGAAAACGATCTCCCTGCGCGGGCTCTCGCCGACTTTCACAGCTATTACTTTCCAGGGTTTTCCTATTCGGCAGCCGCAGCTGGGCATAGTCAATATAGCCCCGTACTTTCTGGGAGGGTTTTCAGAGGTAGCTTTTTCGGGTAGTGGGGACCTGCGCGCTCATCCGGGAGGCGCGGGGCGGATAGACCTCATCATTCGGCCCGGGCAGTCCTTTCGGTGGGGGGAAGGCCGACTGGGACGATACGGCGAAGCCGCTATGGAGGCCGCCCTCGGCAAAAAAAACCTCCTCTGGCATGGAGGAGCCCTCACCACGCTCAATCGGTACCCCTACACCGATCCAGCCCCCGGCCTAATGAACCACGCCGCCTATCGCCTATTGCGAACAGGACTCACCTTCCAGCAAGGACGATTAGAAGGGACGATCTGGGGCTTCGGAACTGAACAAGAAGTGCCCGGCCCCATAGGTCCCACCGGCCCCCGCCTCCCCCCCGAGTACCTGCGAGAATGGCAATTCCTACCTACCCTCTGGTATCACGGCAAGTGGTCCTTAGGCCTCCAAAGCCATCACAGTCAGCTTCTTTATCAGGATTATTTGGGGCTCTGGTCGGTTACTCGGCAGCATAGTGTGCAGGTCATGTTGCAGCGCCAAAGCCATTGGAAAGGCCACCCGATCATGGTCATGCTCTATGGAGCTCTGGATAACCTGCAAAGCCCCCGAATCGGGGTAGGGTTTGTGCCTATGCACCGGATTCGACAAGGGGAGTTGGCGGTCTGGCTCCAAGGAAAGAGCTCCTGGCGCCGCTGGCACTATCGCTGGGAAAGCCGCCTAAGCTATTTGCAGCGTTTTAAGCCTATGATTAGCCTGCTCTTCCAGATAGAGCGAACCCACTGGGGGATAGAGGGCATGCGGGGTTTGCGCTGGCCCTCCCTTTATGAACGGTACTGGATAGGATATGGGCGGTGGGATTTGCGGCCGGAGCGTTTCTGGCAGGTGCAGGGGTATGGCTTTTGGCAGAGAGGCGCGTGGTCTGGCCGAATAGCCCTTACCGCCGCCTGGGTCAAAGACCGTATCCTTACCGTACCGCTTTCCCCCGTACGTTGGCAGGCATACAATCTGGGCTTCGTTCGGAGCCTTGCCGTAGAAACGCGCCTGAGTTATACCACCCCTCGCACGCAAGCCCACCTCTCCCTCACATACACCCAAGCACAGGACTTTTCTATAACCCAGGGACGCCCCCTCCCCTATGTCCCGCCCTGGATAAGCTCCTTGTGGATAACGCACCGATGGGGACCCGTAGAAGGGCTATATCAAGCTGAGCTTGTGAGCCAACGCCCTAGCAGCTTAGCGCCCGGCCCCCTCAATAGGCTTCCTCCCTACCTTCTCCACTCTATGAGCCTGCGCTACTCACTTCCTCATAGTCTCATCACCCTCCACCTCTCTCGCTGGACTAAGCGGAGTTATGCTGTAATCAGTGGCTATCCCATGCCCATTCAACAGATTGCCATAGAGTGGCGCTGGACCCGGTAAGATACCCTTGCAACTAAAATGGGAGATTTTTCGTATACTCGTATATGGCACGCGTATTTAGCCTTCTCTCTCTTCTGCTGGGCTTAGCTTGGGCGCAGTGTCCGCGGCCTGTACCGCCGCCGCCGACCTGTGACGGGTGCCTTCCTCTCAACGAAAAGAATCCGATTGTGCCCAATGGGCAGACTCGCTGCGTGCCTGCCGGGGTGACCATGACAATTAGTAGCTTAGACCTGCGTAAAGACGCCGTTCTAATCGTATGCGGCACACTGATAGTGGATGGCAACCTCAACCTCAATAACAATGGTAGCCAGATCATCGTAACCCCTGGCGCAAGCGTTCAGGTCTCCTCTAACGCGAATATCAATAGTCAGGCATCCATTCACAACTATGGCATTATGAACATCCAGAATAATCTAACCCTCAATGGCGCTGGCAGCCTCTTTTGGAATATCGGTCCTTCTGGCAGCCTCACGGTCGGTGGAGAGATCAGGCTTAATGCCTCGGCTAACTTCATTAACGACGGTACCAATATTCAGGCTTACTCGCTTACTCTGAATGGGAATGCGACAGTCTGCATGGCATCGGGTGCGTGCTTTTCTTTGAATAATCTGACTGCAAATGGGAGTGCGAGTGTGATTGTGGGTAATGGTCCTGCGGCTATTAGCTATACGGGCCACGCTACTCTCAATGGAGGACAACTTACAAGTACTGATGACCTCTATGTCTGTCAAGCTCCCGGGGCCACAGTGAATAACCCTTCTAACTGGGGCACTCAGAATGTGGTGACGAACTGCACGAGTGGATGTAGCGTCCTGCCCCATCAAACCCTGACGGTTTCAGGACGGGTGGAGGGTGCTTATATTCATGTGCAGTGGGTTTGTAGGAATTGCCCGGCGGAGGTGACCTACGAGGTATCGGTCCTGACTAAGCATGGGAAATCCCAACTTCTGGGGCTTACTGGGGGCAATCAGTGGATGATAGCCGTGGGGGACCTTCCTGCAACCGAGGGATACATTCAAGTGGTGGCATTAGATCAGATGGGGCGCAGCCTCCTACGGGGGATGATGCCTTATGAAGTAAGGACTACCGATAAGCTGATAGTGTATCCGACGATTGTGGAGCGGGAAGTGCAGGTGTGGTATGCGAATGGGGCCGTAGAGGTAGAACTGTATGATAGTTATGGGCGATTAGTGCGGCGTGGAGAAGGGAATAGAACATGGGATATTTCGGACTTGCCTTCGGGTGTATATGTGATGGTGGGGCGTGTGGAGGGACGTACCCTTCCTCCTGTGCGCCTGATTCGGCCATGATCAAAAAGTTTCCCCGTAGGCTGCGTTGGAGGGTCTACCGGGATTCTTTTTGGGCGGCGGGGCGCCCCAGGAGGGGGGGGGCCCCCCCCCCCAAAAAAAATAGAGAGAAGAAATTTTTTTGTTTTTAAATTTGTTGAAGATTTAGACCAATTAATAA
>JAVVHK010000023.1:0-11567 GCA_032249525.1 Bacteroidota bacterium
GTCCGCTGTGGTTGTTGTGGGGGGGCGCCCCCCCCCCTGCGGGGGCGCCGCCGCCGCGGGGGGGCGGGGCCCCCGCCGGGGGGGGGGGCCGCGCCCATCCCCTCTTCACATTAAGAAAGCCTCTGTCTCAAAATGGTATTATATCCCCCCACTCCCTACACCCCTCCCCCCTTCTCAATGGGGGGGAGGGTCGGGGTGAAGGGGGATTTACACCCATGTGTCGTGCCCCTTCGGAGCCCTCCTCGTGACCTTGTACCAACTGGATGCAAAGGAGTTTCTGAATGCGACTCGGTGGTGTTTTGTCGGCCCGCCGCCCCAAAGGGGCGGAGCGGCCAAAAATTCTCTCTTTGATCCTCCGCCCTTAGCTAACGGACAGGAAAGGAAGCCCCTTCTTTTGTTTCTTTGAGGGATGCGATTGGCTCCGCAAACCAGCATCTTCGCTCGGATGACGGCCTTGGCGCGCGCCTGTAACGCCATCAACCTGGCGCAAGGCTTGATGGAGCTAAGTCCCGACCCCGCCCTCCTCCAAGAGCTTTCCCATCAAGCTGCCGCACCCGTCCACCAGTACACCCTACCCGCAGGCCTGCCCGCCCTCAGAGAAGTCGTCTCCCGCCTCTCTCAGCATTACTTCGGCACGCCTTACGACCCAGAGACCGAAGTTACCATCACCGTCGGAGCCACCGAAGCCATCTACACCGCTATCGCCGCCTTAAGCAAGCCGGGCGACCCCATCGTCTTCTTAGAGCCAGCTTATGATAGCTACCTCCCCGCCATCCAAATGGCTAATGCCCAGCCGATTCCCCTGCGGCTGCGAGAACCCACCTTCTCTTTGCCATGGGAAGAGCTGGATGCGGCCTTCAGCCGAGGAGCCCGCCTCTGCCTCCTCAACTTCCCCCACAATCCCACAGGCCGACGTCTCTATCCCGATGACCTCCTCAACTTCCGCCAGCTGGCCGAACGCCACCCCCAAGTGCTCTTCATCATAGACGAAGCCTACGAGCTCATGGTCTGGGAACCTGACGAGCCTTTGCCGGCCCGCCCCCTGAGCCTGCGCCAAGACCCCCTCCTCCGAGAAAGGTCTATCGTCATCGGCTCCCTCGGAAAGCTCCTCGGCATGACAGGCTGGCGCCTCGGCTACACCTTAGCTCCCCAGCCCCTCACCACCGCCATCCGAACCGTACGCCAGTTCATCTCCTTTTGCGCGCCCTCCCTGCTCCAAGCCACCGCCGCCGCCTACCTTCAAAACCATATAGACCGGGCCACCTACTTTCACCCCACCCTCCTCCAAAGACGCCAGCTTACCAAAACCCTCCTCGCTCAATACACCGCCTTCCCGCCCCTCACCTGCGAAGGCTCCTACTTCTTCCTACTGCCCATCCGGCCCTATACAGACGAAAGAGACACCCGCCTGGCTGAGCGCCTAACTCAGGACTACGGGGTCGCAACGATTCCCCTTAGCCCCTTCTATCATGACGGGTATGACCCGGGGTATTTGCGCCTGTGTTTTGCTCGGCCCGAAGAGGTGCTCACAGAAGGGATTCGTCGGCTGGGGCAGGCTTTTCCTCCGGAGGCTCCACCCAAC
The DNA here is from genome assembly GCA_032249525.1 of Bacteroidota bacterium. Taxonomy (GTDB): domain Bacteria; phylum Bacteroidota; class Bacteroidia; order SpSt-205; family SpSt-205; genus JAPYWM01. Next base: position 1,583 of record JAVVHK010000023.1, read on the forward strand.
GCCCATCCGCTTTGATAAGCTCAATCAGCGCCTCCAACGCCTCCTCCTCCCGTACATTTTTGCGCACGATCTCCTTCCCACGATAAAGGTGGATAGTGCCGGGCCCCGCCCCCACATACCCATAATCGGCATCCGCCATTTCGCCAGGGCCATTGACGATGCAGCCCATGATGGCGATTTTGAGACCTTTGAGGTGGTTGGTGCGCGCCCGAATGCGCGCCGTAACCTCTTCCAAGTTGAAGAGGGTGCGGCCGCAGGAGGGACAAGCGATGTAGTCGGTTTTCGTGAGGCGGAGGCGGGCCGCCTGCAAAAGGTCAAAGGCGATGCGCACGGCGGCGGCCGCCGGCCGCTCCCGAATCAGCAGCCACAGCCCATCCACCAGCCCATCGCATAAAAGCAGACTAGTTTGGCAAGCCACCTCCACCGCTAAGGCATGGGCAGGACGAGGTTCCGGACTCTCCCTCGGCGGATCCAAAATCCAGCGCCCCACCATCGGCGGCCGATACCCCCGCTGCGCCGCATACAAACGCATCCACCGCATCTCCAGCGCCGGCAATGGCCCCTCCCCCTCTAACACCCACACCACCCGCCTATCCGCCAAAAAACGCACATCCTCCCGCAAAAGGTCCGCCGGCCTCAACCGCACCCAATTCAGCTTATCATGCCGCAGAGTCGCTTGCAGCCACGCCTCCACCGACTCAAAAAACGGCGTATCCTGCGGCCGAGCCACCTTCTCCCAGAGCGGCGCATCGTAAATCAAAGCTATGTCCGCAGGAAGGGCTTCCTCAGGCACCTGCGACCCCACATATACATAATCGGGCTTCCTTTCGCCGCCATAGAGAGAAAGTCCTCGTGGGCTTTGGTGGTGGTCCGCCACTACGATGCCGGGGAGATCGGCTCCCACCTGCTCTACGCTCCACTGGCTATAACGCTCATAGGAAAGGCCCCGGGAGGGCCACTCAGGCTCCGGCAAGCTCAGCGAAATCCCCCGATGCCGTTCTACAAACCCCACCAGCGCCTTACAGGTCGGAAGCTCGTTTTCCGGCGGCTCCGTCAAAGACACGCGCACCGTGTCTCCAATCCCATCTAGTAAAAGCGCCTCTATGCCCAGCGCCGACTTGATGCGCCCATCCGTCCCATCTCCCGCCTCCGTTACTCCCACATGAATGGGATACAACCGCCCATGCGCCTTCAGCCGCGCCACCAAATGCCGATACGCCCCCACCATCACCACCGGATTGGACGCCTTCATGGAAATCACGATGTTGTAAAACCCCTCCGCCTCACATATCCGCACAAACTCCATGGCCGACTCCACCATGCCTTCCGGTGTATCCCCGTACCGGCTCAAAATCCGATCCGAGAGCGAGCCGTGATTGACCCCAATGCGGATCGCCGTCCCATACTCCTTACATATACGCACCAGCGGCGCAAACCGCTCATAAATCCGTTCCAGCTCTGCCTGGTAGGCCGCATCCGTGTATTCTATGATTTGAAAGCGCTTCTTATCTGCGTAGTTACCGGGGTTGATGCGCACTTTTTCCACGATGCGGGCGGCTATCTCGGCGGCCTTAGGCGTGTAATGGATGTCGGCTATGAGGGGGACTTTATAGCCCTTTCGGCGGAGCTGGGCCTTGATTTCGGCAAGGGCTTCGGCTTCTTTTTGGCTGGGGGCCGTAATCCGCACATAATCCGCCCCCGCCTCCACTAACCGAATCACCTCCGCCACCACGGCCGAAATATTCAGCGTGTCGGCCGTCGTCATACTTTGGAGCCGAATCGGGTTTTTTCCTCCTACCGGCACATCCCCAATCGGCACCTCCAGCGTCGGCAGTCGCCGTGGACTCACCAGCGACTCATAATACGCCCTCAGCTCATGCAGACTCATACGAGAAGTCCTAACAAAGTTAGCTCACCCTCCGTATATGCCCGCTCTCCCAGCCGCGCTTTCCTTAACTTAGCCTCCATGACCGCAACCCCCTCCCACCTCATCCATGAAAAAGGCCGCCTCTTAGAAATCGCCACCAAACTCTACTTTGAGCGGGTAATGCCGGTAGAAGCCGTCTATTACTGGCGGGATTGGGCTCATCAGCAGGGCCTCCCCATCCAAGACACCGGCATTGACCTCGTCGCCATTTTTGAAGGCCAACCCTGGGCTATCCAGTGCAAACTCTGGCAAAAAGAAGTAGACTGGTCCGACCTCGGCACCTTCGTGGCATCGCTCACCAAAAAAGACCTCCCCTTTGCAGGCGGCTACCTGGTCGTAGAAAGCCTCACGCAGCTGGCCGAACGCCAGTTAGAACAGTTAGAAAAAACCCTCCGTATCCTCTCGGCCCGCGAGATTCTCAATACCCTCCGGGATGAATACGGCCTCTCCGAAGAAGCGATTTTACAGGAAAAGCCTCTCCCGCCAAAGACCCCCAAAACCCTTCGCCCTTACCAAGAAAAGGCCGTCCGAGCCGCCATAGAGCACTTCCAGCACCACCAGCGCGGGAAGCTCCTCATGCCACCCGGCACCGGAAAAACCCTCGTCTCCCTCCGCATCACCGAAGAGCTCTTAGCCCACAAAATCCAAAACCCCACCTCCCCACAGGTGGCATCCTCCACCAAGGCGGAAAGTCTCAGCTCCCTCTCCTCTTCCCTCTCGCAGGGGGAGAATCTCGGCTCTTTTTCTTCTCCAGCCTCGCAGGGTTCGCAGGCGGAAAGGCTCGGCTCCCTCTCCTCTTCCCTCTCGCAGGGGGAGAATCTCGGCTTCTCTTTTTCTCCAGCCTCGCAGGGTTCGCAGGCGGAAAGGCTCGGCTCCCTCTCTTCCTCCCTCTTGCAGGGGGAGCGTGCGCTCTTGTCTTCTTTTCCGCTCTCTAATGGTGGGGCGGTTGAGCGGTTCTCTACTCCGCCTCTTGTGCTGTTTTTGTGTCCGTCTATTGCGCTTTTGGACCAGAGTATAAAAGTGTGGTGGCGGGAGAGCCGTTTCCCCCTGCACATAGCGGCGGTGGTCTCCGACAAAACCGTGGGCAAAGAAGACGACTTTCATCATCGTTCGCTCCTCACTTTTCCGGCCACGACGAATTCTCAGGAGCTATTAGAGCGGTTTGAGCTTCGGCCGGACCGCCTCAATGTCGTCTTCTCCACTTATCAATCGCTGGATGTGGTGATAGAGGCGCAGGCGAAGGGTTTCCCCACCTTTGATCTGGTGATTTGTGATGAGGCGCATCGTACGGCAGGGGTTTCGGATAAGCGCCATGCCCCGGAGAAAAGCGGCTTTCGCAAAGTCCATGACGATAACTTCCTGCGCGCCCACAAGCGCCTCTACATGACCGCTACGCCCAAAGTCTTTGGTACCTCCCCAGAAGAGCGACAGCGCGCCGAAACCGAAAACCTCGTCAAAATCTACGACATGTCGGATGAAACCCTCTTTGGCCCCGTCTTCTTTGAGTATAGTTTTCGGCAGGCCATAGAGGAGGGTTACCTCGCCCCTTATCGTGTCGTCGTCCTCATGGTAGACCCCCGGGCCGTCCAAAAAGAACTCTACGAATACCTCCAATCCGACCAAGCTCTCAGTGTAGATTTAGCCACGCAGCTGGTGGCTCTGGGGCGACTTATTCGGGGCCAAATTCTGGATGAGTCTGGGCAGCCCCTCCCTCAACCCATTCGCAGTGGGATTGTCTTTGTGGGGCGGGTGCGCAAGTCCGAAAAACTCGGGCAGGAGTTTGCGCGGGTATATCAGGAGTATTTTGGCGAGCCGCCCCAAGCCCAGCTCCGACACATTGATGGGAGCATGTCCGCCTTTGAGAAACGTCGCCGCTTAGACTGGCTCCGGGAAGGCAGTGCCCAAGAGCCTCACCTCCTCTCCAACGCCAAAGTCCTCACAGAAGGCATTGATGTGCCCTCCTTGGATGTGGTGGCGTTTTTAGACCCCAAAGAAAGCGTCGTGGATATCATTCAAGCCGTGGGGCGGGTGGTCCGCACAGCCGAAAATAAAAACTACGGACTGATATTTATTCCGTTGATTTTGCAGGCGACGGATCAGCCGCTAAAGGAGAGCGATGTGGATCGGCGCCTCCATCACTCTTCCTACAAGACGCTATGGCAGGTGCTGGGGGCTTTGGCTTCGCTGGATAGCAGCTTTCGGGCGCAGATTCGGCTTTTGCTGGTGGGGGATCGGAATAAACCCCTCTCGGAAGAGCCGGTGCTCATGCTGCGGCGCAGTCCCGAGCTTCAGCCGGAGCTCTTTGAGCAAGTGCGCCAACACCTTTCCCTGCGGATTGTGCGCAGTTTTCGCCTGGGACGGGTCTTCTTACGGGATTGGGCGCAGGAAACCGCCCGCCTCGCCCAAACCCTCCATCACCACCTCCAAAATGCCCGCGAGCGCGACCCCGATTTCCAAACCCAATTCCAAAAGCTCCTCCATGGCCTCCAAAAAAACCTCCATCCCCAAATCCACTCCACCGACGTCCAAAGCCTCATCGTCCAGTACCTCCTCACCCGCCCCATCTTTGAAGCTCTTTTCCCCCCTCCACACCACCCCAACCCCCCAAATACCCACCTCCAAAGCGCCGCCGACCTCTTAGAAGAAATCTTCGGCCACTTCCGCCCATTCCTGAAAAATAACTTAGAAACCCTCCAAAAGTTTTACGATCAGGCGCAGGCCCGCGCCGCCGGCCTCACCAGCCCAGCCGAACGCCAAGAGTTTATCCGCCAGCTCTACACAGACTTCTTTGCCGTGGCCTTTCCCCAGCTCTCCGAAGAAATGGGTATCGCCTACACCCCACTCCCCCTCGTGCAGTTTTTAGTGCGGGTGGGCAATCACCTCCTCCAAAAGCACTTTGGCCGTTCGCTCCAAGACCCCGGCGTCGGCATCTGGGACCCCTTCGCCGGCACCGGCACCTTCTTAGCCCTCGCCATGAACGACATACCCCCCCACGCCCTCCAACAAAAACTCGCCCTCCAAGACTTCTGGGCCACCGAAATCCTCCTCCTCCCCTTCCTCCTCCTCGTCAAAAACCTGGAACACCTCATCGCCCAAAAGCTCTCTCAACCCATCCCCTTCTCCGGCGCCCTATGGGGCGATACCTTCCAGCTCATGGAACACTTCTATCAAAAAAAGCACCCCACCTTACCAGACCTCTTTCCCCCGGCCTTCCAAAACCTCCAAAACCACTTCCTCCAAAAACCCCTCCACCTCATCCTCTCCAATCCCCCCTGGCGCGCCGGCCGCGAAAACGAAAACCAAGGCCGAAAAAACCCGGAATACCCCAACCTCCGCAAACGCATTGAAGAAACCTACGTCCGCGCCGCCAAATCCTTAGGCGCCACCAACCTCAACTCCCTCTACGACACCTACATCCAAGCCATCCGCCTCGCCACCGACCGCATAGAAGAAGGCATCATCGCCTTCGTCCTCAATAACGGCTGGCTCACCGGCCTAGCCGCCCGCGGCCTAAGAAATACCCTCCCATCCGAGTTCGCCGCCATCTACATCTACGACCTCAAAGGCGACGCCCGCACCCGCGGCGAAGAACGCCGAAAACAAGCCGAAAATGTATTCGGCGACCAGTCCCGGGCCGGCGTCTGCCTTACCCTCCTCGTCAAAAAGAAAGACTTTTCGGGTAAAGGCCGTATCTTCTATGCCGCCGTCCCCGATTACGCTTCCAAAGAAGAAAAGTTTCGCCTCTTAGAGACCTTCGCCCAAGACCCCACCTCCATCCCCTGGAAAGAAATCCACCCCTCCCTAAAGGCCGACTGGCTCCAACAGGGCCAATCCGAGTTTTCCTCCTTCCTCAAACTGGGCGATAAACACGTCAAAAATACCCTCCGCTCCACAGCCGCTTCCTCCCAATCGCCCGCCTCCTTTGAACTGGAAGGAGACGCACCCGAAAAAAGCCCGCCCCCCACAGCCTCCCGTCCCCACCTCAGCACCCAAGAAAAAGAAATCACCCTATTTGCCCTCTACTGTCGGGGCGTCATTACCTGCCGAGACCGATATGTGTATAACTTTTCCGAAGATGAGCTGCGCCGCCACGTCCAGCGCCTGATAACGACCTTCAATAACGAGTTAGCACGCGTCCAAAAAGGCGAAATCACCGAAGAAAACGTAGAGGAAGCCGTGGAAAAAGACCCCAAAAAGATCAAATGGGACAGCACGCTCAAACGGTATCTTTTCAGCTCTATTCCCCCGCAAAAATGGGAGGAGGAAAGTCTGCGAGAAGCTTATTACCGGCCTTTTGTGCCTATGAAACTGTACTTCAACCGAGTCTTCAACAACAGTGTTCATCGCTTATTTGACATTTTCCCCACGGCGGATGCGGAAAATATAGCGATTGTAGTAACGGCGGTCGGGAAGGGAGGCATTTTTGATGCGTTCATGGTGGATGCGATTGTGGATTTACATTATTTTTCCGCTCAAAATCAGCTTTTCCCGCTGTATTATTATGCAGGAGAAGGGGCTCGTCTGGAGAATATTACGGCTGGGGCGGTGGCGTATTTCAGTCGGGAGCTGGGGCGGCGGGTGGGGGCGGAGGAGGTGTTTTATTATGTATTTGGGGTGTTGTCGGCGCCGGGGTATCGGGAGCGGTATGGGGAGAATCTCCTGATGGAGCTGCCGCGGGTGCCGCTTCTGCGGGGGGTTTTTGGGGAGGTGGTGGATTTGGGGCGGAAGTTGGCGGCCCTTCAGTTATCGGCCCTGCGGCCCCTGCCGCCTCAGGCCAAAAGCGCTTCCCCCTCGCAAAGCCATTCCCCGCGCCCCCTCAGCCTCTGGCAAGCCGACCCCCAAAAGCGCAACCAAACCCTGCAGCACTTCGGCCTATGGTATGAGCCGTTAGAACCCTACTTTGATGCCCAGAGCCTGGGGCTGGAACCCCACTTTTTGAGGGAGCCCCTGAAAAAAGTCCGCCTGCAAGATAAAGAGCGCCGCCTTTTTATCAATGATCGGCTGGTGTGGGCGGAGATTCCGGAGTGGGTTTTTTCGGAGCGGGTGGGGAACTATGCGCCGCTGCGATGGGTGAGCGAGTATTTGGTGCCATCGGAGGATGAGGAGACGGGGATTGTGTGGGACCCAGGGCTGTCGGTGGGGGAATTCTTAGAGATAGCGGGGCGGCTGGTGTGTTTTTCGGAGCGGGCCAAAGCGCTGAAAGAGCAGCTGAATGGTCTTTTGGAGGAGGGCCTTTTGAGGAGGGTTTTTTGACGGAGGCTGAGGGATGAGGGGGCATTTTCCCTGACGGAGGGGCAGCTTGTGCCTTTTCGTATAACTTTGCGGTATGCGCAGGTTAACCGCTTCCAATCGAGGATATGCGCTCGGCCTTCTGATTCTGATAGCGAGCGGCTTTTGGGCCACAGCCCACGGGCAAAATCCGGAATGGCAGGAGTACTATGCCCTACCTTATCGCATCTCGGCAATAGCCGATGCAGGCGACTATCTCTGGCTGGCAGAGGGGTATATCTATAAGTTCCATAAAGCCACGGGCACCTGGCAGCGATACACGAAGCTACCTGCAGCCATACGGGAGCGGTCGATAGTGGATATGGCTGTTCATCCGCAGGGGCACTTGTGGGTAGGGTTAGATCGTAATCGAGTGGGGCGGTTTGACGGCACTTCGTGGAACATCTATGATTTGCCTACGCCATATGCAGTTGGCATAAGGCGGGTCTATCTTGGCGCTGGAACCAATGAGGTATGGTTAGGCACGAATCAAGGTATTTGGCGATTCAATAATGGTAGCTGGACTCAGTACAATACCCAAAACTCCGGCCTTCCGAGCGATAATGTGGAGGATGTCCTCATGGACGGGCAGGGGCGGCTCTGGGTGGCTACCTGGTCGGGGTTAGCCCGGTTCGATGGCACAAGTTGGACCGTCTTTACCTCGCAAAATACGCCCAATCTCCCCTCTACCTCCATCAAGCGCTTAGCCTTAGATAACCAAGGTCGGCTATGGGTGCTGACGTGGAATGGCTTAGCCCGGTATGACGGCAATAACTGGTTAGGATACGCTCTTCCTGCGGGATTCTATGTTTCTTCCATGGGTATAGCCCCCAATGGACACGTGTGGGTGGCTGGAAGGGGAAGTGCCTTTTTAGTACGTTTTGACGGCACCACTTGGCAAACCTTCAACTCGCAGAACACGCTGTTGCCTATCACCGAGGCAAGTTCTCTCGTTGTAGATGCTCAAGGACGTCTCTGGTTCTTCGGAAGAGACGAGGATTCTCCCTATCTCGGACAACGCAGCAAAGGTCTCATCCGATATGATGGCACAAGCTGGACTATATTCAGAGACACCTATAACGGCCTACCATTTGACTATGAAATCACTCATCTCCTCATAGACTCGCAAAGTCGGGTATGGCTAAGTCTATGGTATCCTGATTATGGTCGTACCTACGACTACTACCATGCCTTGGTCTCTTTTGATCGTTCTACTTGGCGGGTGTATGACAATTGGAACTCAGGCCTGCCAAATGCTTTTATTTGGGGATTAGTGATGGATAGGCAAGGGCGATTGTGGGTAGCTACGGAGGGAGCGGGGCTAGTGCGCTTTGACGGCACCAACTGGGTTTCTATACGAGCTTCTTCTACGACTTTCCCTAATGATACGCTTACGGCTATTCACTTAGACCCGCAAAATCGCCTGTGGGTAGGTAGCATCAAGGGGCTTTCGCGCTTTGATGGGAGTACTTGGACTCACTATACGACGCTGAACTCTGGCCTTCCGGACAATGAGGTTTGGACGATAGCCACCGACACGCGAGGGCGTTTGTGGGTAGGCACCGAAAAAGGCGTGGCCCGCTGGGATGGGAATACCTGGACCACCTATACGACCCTCAACTCTAACCTGCCCAATAACGAGGTGTGGCGCATTATTTCGGATGGACAAGGCGGAGTGTGGATGGCGACAGGTGGCGGCCTCGTGCGCACGGACGGCAGCACCTGGCAAGTCTATAATACCCTCAACTCCGGCCTCCCCGGGGATTATGTCACCGCTATCACCTTAGATAGGGCAGGCCGCTTGTGGGTGGGTACTGAGAATGCTGGCGTGGCCCGCTTTGATGGGACAAACTGGACTTACTACAACGAAACAAACTCTGGCCTTCCCAGCAACTATGTTTCAGCTCTGGCCATCGACCCAGCTGATCACAAGTGGATTGCTGCGGCGGGTCTGGCGGTCTTTAGGGAAGGGGGTGTCAATCTTTCGCTTCCCTTAGTGGAGGCCCCCCTCCGAAGTCTCCAAGCCTATCCTAATCCCTGCTCTGAAGAGGTTACTGTGAGTTTTTCCATGGCGGTTTCGGCGTCTGTTACGCTTTCTATTATGGACCTTACGGGGCAGGTTCTCCTTACCCAGACGCTGGGACCCCTCCCAGCTGGCGAGCACTGGGTACCCCTCTCTCTTAGGAACTTAGCCTCGGGCACCTATCTCCTTCAGCTTAAGATGCCTCTGCAGTCGGAGACGCTTCGCCTGCTTGTAACGAAGCCCTGAGTGGGTAGAGGCTTAGCCCCGAGTGCCCTCTCCAGCCTTCCGGTTTAGGCTCACCGATACCACCGGCAAAAGCTCCCAAAAGCTGAAAGCCCCCCTTAGCCTCTTGAGGTATTGGCCAAGCTCCGAGAGGCAGGCATACAGGGCTTTTGTGTCAGTTCTAACTCAGACAAGACCCATTTTCCCCCTCCCTCCCATTGGGAAACCGGGTCTCCGCTGTGTCCTCTTTGAGCCCCTCCCCCAATACCTGCATGCTGCATGGATTTTCGCGTAAACACAAACTCCTTATCTTTGCGCTGGTATACGCAGCATAGCACTTCTCTGGGGAATGCTGTCCATGATTTTGGGACAGGCGCCCAGCTTAGCCTGGGTGGAGTTAGCCGACACGGTGTATGGGATAGCGAATGCCCAAGACACGTTTGGGGTTTGGATTCAGAGCCGAAGTGGGAATGTACGGCGGTTTGACCGGTATGGCACGACGGGAGGTAGTCTCTTTTTAGCGGTATATGATAGTGTGTATTTGG
>JAVVHK010000024.1:0-11195 GCA_032249525.1 Bacteroidota bacterium
TTTTTTTTTTTTTTCTTTACCCCTCTTTGTTTCTTTTTTTTGTTTGGTGGGGGGGGGGGGGGCGCCCCCCCCCCCCCCCCCCCCCCCCCCCCCGCCCCTGGCCCTACAAAATGCTACCGACTTGCACTTAGAAGCTCTTTGTTTGATCAGAGAGCGATGCGCCATAAGGGCAAAAATAGGGGGCACGGAGGGGATGAGGGTATTATGGGTAGAGGGAGAGTTTGATGGGGGGTTCGTAGGCGATGGAGAGCCAGTAGAGGCCGGCGGGGAGGCTTTCTAAGGAGAGGGTGAGGGGCGTTTTGGGGGGTAGGTAACCCTGGGTGAGGGTGCGGCCGCTGAGGTCTGAGAGCTGATAGGGTCCGCCTTCGTCGTGCCAGAGGGTGAGGGTTCGCCCAGTGAGGGCATAGGTAGGCTGATAGGTGAAGGGTCTTTCAGCCAAGCGGTGGCTGCCCTGGTCGGTCAGCGCTTCCAGGCGCAAAAGATAGCGGCCGGGTCTTTCCAGCGGAAAGCGCACCCGACCCTGAGGCGCAGTTTCTTCGTGAATGAGGGGGAGGGTAGGGGTCTCTAAGGTAAAGCGGAGGCGAGCCTCGGCTGGCAGTCCCGCTACGGCATACTGCACAAAGAGAGCGTGGAGCGGGGAGACTTCCAGCGAGAGGGCTTCTAAGGCTATGCGGGCGGCAGGGCAGGGATAAAGGCCATCGTAGGCGACATTGAGGATGATGCCGCCATCGGCCCCCGGCGTAGCCCCGCGGTTGAAGCGGTTGGGGCCGGCGGGGATGCAGTTGGACCTACTCGTGTTGTCGCACCCATTAGCATTTTCACCCTCGGGTGTGAGTTCTATGCCGTTGGCTCCGCCGCTGGTGAGAGTGGTGATCCCGGCAGGCACGGTCGCTGTGGAGAAAGCCACATAGCCCCCTCCACCCCCTCCGCCAGGGCCATGGTCGGGTGTGCAAGCACAGAACTGATTGCTACAATTTCCACCTCTCCCCCCTCGAACATCTATGGTGAGAGTCCCCGTGTAGGTATTGCAGAGGAGGATGACGGAGCCGCCGCCCCCTCCTCCCCCTGCGCCGTCGTTACCGGCGTAGGTGCGTCCCCCACAGATAGCGGGGTCCCGACGGCCAGAGTCGCCCGCAGCGATGATCTGAAAACCATTTCCTACGATGGTGGCGGCTCGGATAAGGACGATACCGCCGCCATTGCCGCCCTGGCCACCTTGTTCGTTATTTTGGTGGCCGCCGCCCCCTCCACCGCCCATAAAAGCCCGTATAGCGGAAGCATTGAGGTAGCTACTCAAAGCCACCCCCCCATAGCCCCAGCCGGAGTTCGCTACATTAAAGCCCGAGCACCACCACCTACTGCCGCAGGTGGTCCATCCCCCCTGGCCGCCAGCGCCATAGTTAGAGCCGCCGCCTCCCCCCGTGTTGTGGTTATTCCCGCCGCCTCCTCCACTGGCTAACTTCCCCCGATAAGCATAATGGTTGAAGCCGGGCCAGTTGGCTACCCCCTCTCCTTTTCGGCCGGCTTGGTCGTCGACAGCGCCAAAATAGGTACCGGCGTCACAGGTGGAAGAGCTACCTCCATTCACGGAGTACAGCCCCCCTCGGAAGCCCTGCCCCCGCACATTGATATTGGCATTGAAGGAGAGGGTGCCATCGGTTTCAATGACGACGATGCCGCCCTTACTGCCGTCCCAAGGTAGGGCCGTAACCGTACCTGTAATCGTGAGGTTACTACTGCTGTACGCTACCTTTACCAGTTGGATGGCGTCGGTAGCGGGATTGCCAAAGGTACGCACTCGGGGACAGGTAAAGGTGATATTATTGCCGTTGATAGCCGCAATCTGATGAAACTCAAACACCCCTGCGGAGCCGATGCTAATAATGTCGCCGTAGGTGGGGTCGTTATTGGTGCTGATGGTGGCGCCTTTGGCCTGATAGAGGAGGACGCGATCGCCGACGTTGAAAGGAGAGGGATCGTCCACGGTGACAGTAGCTGGGTCTACGAAAGCCGTTACGGCAGCGTAACTATTGACAATACCGCTTAGCTGCGCCCAAGCCCAGCCAGAGAGGAAAAGAAAAAGGCCTGTGCGCATACTCTTAGGGCAAAGGTACAAGCAAATTCTGAGCCAGTCTAATCTTTAGGTGGGCCTTGGGTATGGGCTTGTGGAAAAGAATTACTTTTGGAAGAGCCTACTGGTATCGGTAAGCGCTTGGTTTTTGCGTTATATTTGGCCCCGCGCGTTTTTAGCTCTAATGGGAGGGCGAGCGGTGTTTATGCTGACCCTCATAGGGTATCTATGGGGTCAGGCGGATTCGGTTCGGTATCGGTTTCGGGAGTCGCCGGCGGATGCGACAGCTCGCCGTCCTTTGGGGCCGCCCTGGATAATGCCCACGCCATCCTCTTATGAGGTGGTGTATGAGCTAACGCCCGACGGAAAAGGGTACTGGGTGTACGAACGCATCGGCGGCCGAAATATTCGCCCGCCCTCCTACATCAGCCGGGAAGAGTACGAACGTCTGCGCAGCCGGCAGTTCCAGCACAGCTACTTAGACCGCAAAGCCCGGGAAGCCCAGCTCGCTCAGTCCGGAAAAAGCCCCACCAACCCCTCCCAAACCGTCTCCTCCCTCTCCGGCCTCGTGCCCCCTATCAACGTCAATAGCGAACTCTTCAAAGACATCTTCGGCAGCGGACGCGTAGATATCCGCCCCAACATCAATGTGCTCTTAGACCTTTCCTACCGCTCTAATCGCATGCGCAACCCCGCCCTCACCATCCGCCAGCAGCGCAATAGCAACCTCGCCTTCAACCAGCAAATCCAAATGAATGTCGTCGGCAACATCGGCGAAAAACTCAAACTCCGCCTCAACTGGGACACCCAAACCAGCTTTAGCTTTGAAAACCAGTTCAAAATAGAATATCAGGGCTCGGAAGACGACATCATCAAAAGCATTGAGGCGGGGAATGTGGGGCTTCCCCTGGGGGGGACCTTGATTACAGGCGGACAGAATCTGTGGGGAATCAAGACTCGGCTTCAATTTGGGTCGGTGTTTGTAACAGCTATTGCTTCGCAGCAGCGCAGTAAAACGCAAGAAATCGTCGTCAAAGCCGGAGGACAGCGCCAACAAAGAGAAAAGCGCGCCAGCGAATACGATTACAACCGCCACTTTTTTCTCAATCACTACTTCCGAAGCCTCTTTGAGCAGTCGCTTTCTACCCTCCCTGTGGTGTCTTCGCCTATCAATATTACCCGTATAGAGGTGTGGGTGACGAACCGCTCCAACGCTGTAAACCAAAATAACCGCAATGCTGTGGGGTTTGTGGACTTAGCCGAAAACGATCCCAATCGGGGTGGCGTGCTCTTCAATCCTCAGGTGGTGGTTTCTGGTGCCGTGCCAGACAATAATGCCAATGATGTCTATCAGCGAGCCTTGCAATATCCGGGGGCCCGTAGCCGCGATTCAGCTGTGTTTTACCTTACCCAAGCAGGTTTCCGAAATGGACAAGACTTTGAGCTGGTAGAAAACATGCGCCGCCTAAATGAGAACGAGTATTTCGTCCACCGGCAGCTCGGCTATATCAGCCTCAACATCAACCTTCAGCCTAACGATGCGGTTTTCGTCGCCTATGAGTACACCCTTGCAGGTGATAACACCGTCTATCGGGTAGGGGAGTTTAGCGTAGACCAGCCTGCCGACCCCCAGAATAGCAATGTGCTCTTCCTCAAAATGCTCAAACCCCAGGCGATCCGCCCCACCCTGGATAATAAACCTTACCCCACTTGGGACCTCATGATGAAAAACGTGTATCGTCTGGACGCCTTTAATATCCGTCCAGACGGCTTTGACCTGCAAGTGGTGTATGAAGCGACCGATGGGAGCGGAGATATTAACTATCTCCCTTCGCCAGATGTGCGCGACCGGCCGCTTTTGCAGGTGCTGGGACTCGACCGCCTGCGCAACAACATGGAAGCAGGTTCCGACAATGTATTTGACTTTATTCCGCAGGTTACTATCTTTCCAGACCGGGGGATAGTGGTATTTCCGGTTTTGGAGCCATTTGGGCGGCACTTAGTGCGGCAGTTTGTAACCAATCCCACCGAAGACTCGGCGCGCTATGCCTATGACCCCCTGTATCGTATGACACAGGTGGATGCGGTGCAGTATTATCCCCAGCTCAATCGCTTCAAACTTCGCTATAGCTACCTTGCTTCCACGGGAGCCGAAATCAACCTTAATGCGCCGCAGATTCAGCCGGGGAGCGTGAGGGTTACAGCGGGCGGGGCCCCCCTCACCGAAGGCGTAGATTACCAAGTGGACTACGCTATCGGCAAAGTCACCATTCTCAATCAGGGCATCCTCCAATCCGGCCAAGAAATACGCGTGCGCTTTGAGAGCAACCAGCTCTTTGGCATTGACCAGAAAACCCTCGTGGGCTCCCGTATTGAGTGGCGTCCGAATAGCCGATTTCAGCTGGGGGTAACAGGCCTCTCCTTCTACGAGCGGCCCCTGATTAATAAAGTCATCATCAGCGAAGAGCCCGCCGCTAACCTCATGTGGGGCGTAGACGCCAATGTCCAAGAAAAATCGCGCTTTATTTCTGCGCTGCTGAACCGTCTACCCTTTTACACGACGAAGGAGGAGAGCGAGATTACTTTTAAGGGGGAGTTTGCGCAGCTACGGCCGGGGGTCCCTCGGCAGGTCGTTACAGGAAGTGAGCGGGGGATAGCGTACATTGATGACTTTGAGGGGCTGCGCAATACGCTGGATCTAACGCAATGGACCTACTGGAAGCTTGCTTCGGTGCCGCCGCCGCTGCGCCCAAATCTCGCTGACCCCCTCAGCGCTAACTACACCCGCGCCGCCCTCTCGTGGTACTTCATAGACCCCGAATTCTTCAATCGTCCCTCTTCTTTTGGCTTAGATGACCAGAGCCCTGCCCTCAATAACCACTACACCCGCCGTGTAGAACCCCAAGAAGTCTTTCCCAACCGCACCATTGCGGCAGGCAGTAACCTGCTGACGACTTTTGACCTGTACTATCGTCCTCAGGAGCGCGGTCCCTACAACTACAACGCCAATCCCGCTGACCTCAATCCCGACGGCACCTTCAAAAACCCCTCCCGCAACTGGGCTGGCATCATGCGCCGGGTCATCGGGAATACCGACTTTGAGGCAGCTAACTACGAGTTCATAGAATTCTGGCTCATGGACCCCTTCCTGGATGATCCTACTGCCCCCGGAGGTGAACTGCACTTCAACCTCGGCCAGATTAGCGAAGATGTTTTGCCTGACAACCGCCGGGCCTACGAGCACGGCCTGCCCACCAATGCCCAGGACGACGCCGCCGACCGCAACCTCACCATAACCCCCTGGGGACGAGTGCCTAATATCCAAATCCCCACCCTCGCCTTTGACAATGACCCCGCCGCCCGCCAGTTTCAGGATGTGGGCCTGGATGGCCTGCGCAGCGAAAGAGAACGTACCTTTTTTGCCGATTTTCTCAATGCCGTACGGCCTATCCTCTCCCCTGAGGCTTATGCCCGCTTAGAAGCCGACCCTTCCAGCGATGACTACGCCCACTTCCGGGATATTAGCTCTAATAGCATCTTGCAGCGCTACGAACGCTTCTCGGGCCTGGAAGGAAACTCCCCCATACCCCAAAGTAACGAACCCTACACCCGCCAAGCCAGCGCCCTCCCCGATGTAGAAGACATCAACGCCGATGGCACCCTCAATACCCGCGAAGCCTACTTTGACTACACCATCTCCCTGCGCCCCCAAGACCTCGTCTTAGGCCGCAACTACATCGTAGATAAACGCGAACAGGAAGTCAAGCTCCCCAACGGCACCACCATTCAGACCCGCTGGTACCTCTTCCGGGTCCCCCTCTCCAAAGGCCAACCCTACGGGGATATCCAGGACTTCAAAGCCATTGACTTTATCCGAATGTACCTCACCGGCTTTGACCGGCCCGTCGTTTTACGCTTCGGAAAGCTGGAGCTGGTAGCAACAACTTGGCGCCGGGCCCTCATCAACCTCAATCAACAGGAAGAGTCCTTCTTACCTGATCCGGGAACTGATCCTACCAGCTTTGAGACCGGCATCGTCAATATTGAGGAAAATGGTTCTCGCCAACCCTTCCCTTATGTCCTGCCCCCGCAAATCTTGCGTCA
The DNA here is from genome assembly GCA_032249525.1 of Bacteroidota bacterium. Classification (GTDB taxonomy): domain Bacteria; phylum Bacteroidota; class Bacteroidia; order SpSt-205; family SpSt-205; genus JAPYWM01. The sequence continues at coordinate 6,176 of JAVVHK010000024.1, forward strand.
GCCTATTCCCGGAAGCCCCGTCGCCGGCCTTCTCCAAAACGAACAAAGCTTAGCCCTGCGCGTGTGCAACCTCCAAGATGGCGATGCCCGAGGCGTCTTCCGAACTTTCTCCTATGACCTGCGCTTCTACGAGCGTCTCAAACTCTGGGTCCATGCCGAACCCCTCGTAGGCAGCCCCATCCCCCCTAATGTCCAAAATCCCGGCGATGTAACCCTCTTCATCCGAATCGGCACCGACTATACCGACAACTACTACGAATACGAAGTGCCCCTTGTCTTATCCACCCCTGGCGATGCAAGCCCAGAAAACATCTGGGCTAATAACATAGATATTGCCCTTTCCGAGCTAAACCTCGTCAAAGTCTTGCGTGATGAAGCCCGAGCGCAGCGGCCTTTTCCCTTGTCCCAAGTTTATACCTATGTAACGCCCCAGGGCCATCGCATCTCCGTCAAGGGCACCCCCCAGCTCAACAATGTCAAAACCATTCTCATCGGCGTGCGCAATCCCAATGACGGCCGTGGCCCCATCTGCGTGGAGGTATGGGTCAACGAACTCCGAGTAACTAACTACAACACCAAGCCCGGATGGACAGCCTCCGGCCTTCTCAACCTTCGCCTCGCTGACCTGGGCAATCTTTCCGTTTCGGGTAGCTACGGCACCCCCTGGTACGGCTCCATAGAACAAAAGGTCAGCCAACGTTCCACCGAATGGCTCCAGCGCTATACCCTCACCGGCGGACTCCAAATGCATAAACTCATGCCCAAAGCTCTGGCCGTAGAAGTGCCGTTCTTCTTCACTTATGGGGAGCAGGTGCAGCGGCCCTTGTATAGTCCGTTTGACCCCGATGTCTTCGCCGTTACCCGCCTGGAAGCCGCCGCCCTCAGCGGCCGGCGGGATAGCCTGGAACGCATTCTCACTTCTTACAGCCGTACTTACAGCTACACCTTCGCCGGCGTGCGAAAACTCTACCGCAACCCCCAAGCTAAAAAACGCCCCTGGCACATCCAAAACTTCCTCTTTAGCTACGGCTACAACGAAACCTTCTCCAGAAACCCCCAGACTGAATACAACATCGCCAAAAACTACACGGGCGCCATCACCTACTCGTATAGCTTCCAATCTAAGCCCTGGCGTCCCTTCCAAAAAGCCAAAACCCGCCTCCTCTCCGATATGAGCATCACCTTCCTACCCGCCCAAGTAGGCCTAAAAGTAGAAGGCAACCGCCAATACACTGAGCAGCGCCTGCGAAGCATAGGCGGAGGCCCCGAAATTAGACCCACCTTCTATCAAAACTTCCTGATAAATCGCCAGTATCTTCTGCAGTGGAACCTCTTTCCCAGCCTCAGCCTCAACTACAACGCCACCGTGCAAGCCCGCGTGGATGAGCCCGAAGGCCCCATCAACACCCCCGAAAAACGCGACTCCCTCTGGCAAAACTTCTTCAGCATCGGCAAAGACCCCGCTCGCGGCCGCTACCAGCGCATCAACTTCGGCCGAACCCTCTCCTTCCAGCAGCAAGTCTCCCTTACCTATCGCCTCCCCCTCAACAAAATCAAATGGACCGACTGGATAAATAGTAGCATTACCTACGGGGCAGATTATCGCTGGACCACAGCGGCCTTAGGCCAAGAGCGCTTCGGCAATACGATCTCCAATAACCAAAACATCCAGCTCACCGGGCAGCTTCAGCTGAGCAACTTCTACAAAAAGTTCAAGGTGATTGACAAGCTTCTCACGCCGCCGCCCAAACGTAATATCTTCTCGCAGGCCGATACGTCTCGTAAGCCAGGCGATGATCCGTACGTAGGGAGTCGGATGCTTCTGCGGGCTCTGGCGAAGGTAGTCTTTGGGATTCAGAATGTGGATGTGAGTTATACCCGTCAACGGGGCACGACTTTGCCGGGATTTTTGGCTCGGCCGGCCAACTTTGGCTTAGACTGGAGCTATCGGGACACGCTCACGGGGCAGACCTCTCAGGCTCCCGGCTGGGGCTTCATCTTAGGTGAGCAGCCCAACCTCACCGGCGGATGGCTCCAAAACGCCGCCCAAAAAGGCTGGATGACCCGAGACCCCCGCTTCACCGTCCCCTTCCAACAAACCCAATCCACCCAGCTCAACATCCGTTCCTCCATCTCCCCCGCCAAAGACCTCCGCATAGACCTCACCTTCACCAAAAATCAAACCTTCTCCGAAGGCGGCCTCTTCAGCTGGGATACCACCCTAAACGACTTCACCTTCAGCAACCGCAACGCCCAAGGAAACTTCAGCATGAGCTTCTTCAGCTTTGGCTCCGCCTTTGAAAGCCTCAAAAATCCCAAAACCTTCAACCAGATGGACCAAGAGTACCGCTACATCTTTTCTCAGCGCCTGCGGCTCGCCAATCCGCTCTACGAGTCGGTCCTTGGCGCCAATGCCGGCCTTACCCGACGAGAATTCTGGAATGGCTACACCGGCTCCCAGCAGGATGTGCTGATTCTCTCCTTCCTCAGCGCTTATGGGCCTTACAGCCCTACACGCATGCCCCTAACCCCCACCCCAAAAGTACCCCTCCCCAACTGGAATGTAAGCTACACCGGCCTAAGCCAGCTGCCCTTCTTCCAATCTCTTTTCCGCTCGGTCACCCTCAATCACAGCTATCGCTCTACCTACACCCTCTCCTACACCCTCAACCTCCGAGCCCAAGACCTCAATGGCGATGGCCTCTCCGATACTTATGTGCCCATCCAAGCCCCCTTAGATACCATCGCCGGACTTACTATCGTCAACTTTGAGCCCCTCTACATCGTCAATGCCGTCAGCATCCAAGAAACCTTCTCCCCTCTCCTTGGCTTCAACTTCACCTGGAAAAACGGCATTAGCACCCTCATAGAACTGCGCCGCACCCGCACCCTCACCCTCAACGTCGGCGCCCTCCAACTCAACCAAAACCAAAATACCGAATTCTCCTTTACTGGCAACTGGCGACGAGAAAGCTTCCTCCAACCCTTCTCCCTCTTCGGACGAACCTTCGAACTGCGCAATAGCGTTACCTTCCGCTTAGAAATCACCTATCGCAACCTCGTCAATCAAAATCGCCAGATTGATAACCGAGACTTCACGCAACCTATCGGCGGCACCCGCACTTTCACCATCAAGCCCGCCATAGATTATGCCATCAGCACCCAGCTCAACGTGCGCTTCTACATTGAACATACCCGCAATCGCCCCGTCCTCTCTAACGCATTTCCAACTTCCTTTACGGCGGTCGGCCTTCAGTTTCGCTTCAGCTTAACCAACTAAACCTACATTTGTCTTATGCGCTGGAGCCTCCTCCTCTCTCTGCTATGGGCTCAAGACACTATTCGCGTGCTGACTTACAACCTCCTCAACTACGGCCAGACCCCCGGCTACTGCCAAACCGACTGCAAAGACCGCCAGCTGCGCACCATTATCGGCTTCGTCCAACCTCATCTCATCGTCTTCAACGAAATTGCTCCCTATCCCCAGTATGTACGTCGGCTTTTGGACTCAGTGCTCAACATAGGTGGCGTCTCTTATTGGCGTAGCGGGATTTTCCCCAGTAATCTCACAGGTGATCGCCTAAGCATGGTGTATTATGATAGCCGGCGCTTTGCTTATGAGAAGCAGGAGCTAATCACGACCCAGGGAGGGCTGCGGGATGTGTATGCGTTTCACTTGTACTATCGGGAGCCGGATTTAGCGACCCATCGGGATACGCTTTTTGTGGTGGTGATTGCTTCGCACCTAAAAGCGGGCCCTAATGCCTCCGACGCCAATACTCGGGCTCAGGCAGCCCTCGCCATTAGAAACTACATCCAGGCTCTCCCGTCTAACCGTCAGCGTTGGGTCTTAGATATGGGCGATCACAACCTCTACGGGGCCAGCGAGGCCGCTTATCAGCACCTTACTGAAGTGCTTGTAGACCCTGGCCCCCCCGGCGAATGGGACAATAACAGCACCTATGCTTACTATCACACCCAGTCTACCCGCTTCAGCAGCTTAGCCGATGGCGGCTCCGGCGGCGGACTCAATAGCCGATTCGACTTTATATTTTTCTCTCCCGCTTGCACCCTTTCTACGGCCAAAGCGCGCTACCTCCCCGGCAGCCATAAAGTCATCGCACAAGATGGTCTGCACTTCGGCAAAAGTCTCTTAGATCCGCCCCAGGTCGCAGGTTATTCGCTGGCTGCGCTCAATGCCCTTTACATGGCTTCTGACCATTTACCCGTCGTAGCGGAATTTGCCCTGAATGTAACTTCAGCGCTCACCGCCTTACCCCTTGCCGGAGAAGATCTTAATTTTCAGGTGCGAGTAGAGCCCGGTTACTTGGAAGTGACGGCTGAGGTGCCTGGCAAGGTGGTGGTTTATGACCTGTGGGGCCGGCAGGTGGGGGCTGAACACCTATTACCCGGCGCCTCCCTTTCCCTAACCCTCCCAGGGGGGGTGTACCTCCTCCAAGGTTTTCCTGAGAAAGGAAGCCAGCCTACCCTCTGGCAGCAGAAAGTCCTCGTACCTTGATCTCACCCCACCCCGAAGTTTCCCGGCAAAAAAGGTAGTCCGCCGGGCATTTGACCGCCTAACTTTTCCATGATAATAGCTCGGAGCTTGCTAAAGGCCTCGTTGTAAGCACTCTGAATGCCCCTTTCCAGAGCTTGGAGGTTTTCTTGCAGAAGGGTAGGGTGAATCTCCACGCGTACCATCTCATTGTGGCCGTTTAGTGTGATGCGAATGGCACCTTCCAGGGCTTCGCCTGTCACTTCTAAACTTTTTAGCTCTTCAGCCAGCGTTTGCAAGCGCCTAAGAGTGCCTAGGAGATCCCACATCTGGACAAAGGTAGCTCATGCCGTCCATAGGAAGAAATTCCTTACTTTTGCGCTATGTACTGGAATTCTGAGATCAAGGCGGAGCTGATTGCTCGTTATAGCCCGCGGCATGACCCCAAGGATACTGGCAGTCCGGAGTCCCAGATAGCGCTGCTAACGTATCGCATTCAAGAAATTTCTAATCATCTCAAGGAGC
>JAVVHK010000025.1:0-11110 GCA_032249525.1 Bacteroidota bacterium
TGTGGCTTTATTTCCAATTGTTTTTTTTTGTGGGCCCGCCCCGCGTTGGGGGGGGGGGGCGCCCACTGGGGGGGGCGGCGCCCCCCCCGGGGGGGGGCCCGCCGCCCAAAAAGAAAGTTTATAATGGGAAATGGTATTAGTCTTTCGCTTCTACCAGCTCAAAGCGTAGCATCCACCCCGGAAATGCAAAGAGGTTCTTCCGTATTTGCCGCATGAGAAAGTGGAGGTAGCTCTGGCGGATTTTGTCCTTATGGCGGACGTGGAGTTGGAAGGTTGGGGGATGGGTGCCTATTTGGTGGAGGAATTTCACGGCTGGGCGGAGGGTGCCTGAGATGGGGTGGGGGTTATTCCGAAGGATGGGGCGGAGGGTGTCATTGAGCTGGCGGGTGGGGATGCGATATGAGCCTGCCTCATAGACGGTGAAGGCTTCCTGCGCAATCCGACGGACCCCTTCGCCTGTCAGGGCCGAAGTCCAGATCACGGGCACGGGCTCTAAAGGAAGGACTTTTCGCCGTACCCATGCCTCTATGTCAGGGCGGAGCTTCTTATCTATGAGGTCGGCTTTATTGAGGAGGAAGACGATGCCTTTGCCGCGTTTTTCGGCCAGGCGTAGGAGGGCCAGGTCTTGGCCAGTGAGGACTTCCTGGGCGTCCATGGTGAGGAGCACAACATCACATAGTTCAAGGGCTTCTAAGGAGCGGAGAGCGGCATACCGTTCTAAGGAATGAGGGGGGATGTGGCTTTTTCGGCGCAGGCCGGCCGTATCTATCCAGAAGAAGGTTTTGCCTTGCCAAGTGGCGGGCATATAGAGGGCATCCCGAGTAGTGCCGGGCGTATCACTCACGATGGCGCGAGCCTCGCCTAAAAGAGCATTGAAGAGGCTGGACTTACCGACATTAGGGCGGCCAATGATAGCGAAGCGCGGGGCGTCGGTGGGGGGAGCTAAAGGGGGGGCCTTTTCTGCAAGGGCCGCAATGGCTGATTTGAGAGCGGCTATGCCTCGCCCATTCGCCGCTGAAACAAAAAACACGGGCTCAATCCCCAGCCGAAAAGCCTCAAAGCCCTCCATCTCCTTCTCTGGATCGTCCGATTTATTGACTACCAGCCAGAGGGGTTTTTCAGGGGGGAGGTTTTGGCGGAGCCACGCTTGGAGAGCAAAGTCTTCGCCCAGTAGCCCCGTCTGCGCATCCACTATCCATAAAATCAAGTCTGCCTCCTGAATAGCAAACTGAACCTGCTGCACTACCTGGGCTTCCAATCCCTCTGCCTGGGATAGGAAGCCGCCCGTATCAATGAGCGTAATGGGTTTTCCTTCCAGTTCTATGTGGGCGGTGTGGCGGTCGCGGGTAACACCCGGCGTGTCTTCTACGATAGCGAGCCGTTTCCCAGCCAGGCGATTAAAGAGGCTGGATTTGCCGACATTAGGTCGGCCAACAATTGCCACGCGAAACATAACATTTAGCTAAAAATCTCCCGCCGCCACAGGATTTTGTAGTTTCCGGGGGCCTGTTCTATCAGAATTCCTCGGCGCCCAGCATACAAAATGAACTCTGCGCGTCTAAAAGGGAGCTGAGCCGATGGGTCGTTAGCCAAAATGAGGTTTCCGAGCAGGTAATAATCCCCGCTTAGCACATAGTCCGATTCGTGCATTTCCATGGTTTCGGTCTCTATTTCGGAGGTGCGCAGGATGAGTGAGAGCTTAGGGGCGAAGTTGACTATGAGGAGGGCAAAGGGTTCTCCCGGTAGTCCCTCGTAGAAACCGGCATATCCTATGGAGTCGGATACAAACCAGGGTTTGAGGTCCGAGAGGCGGAGGTAGGTATTTTTTTCGCTGTCTATGCCGATGTCGGCGAGGACGGTGTCGGGGTGTTTTTCGGCGAGGATGCCTTCGGGGAGGGGTTCGCCGGGAAGGTTAGCCATGGGGCCTTGGAGGTTGATCCAGCCTTTGAGACCGCGCAGGCAGACCCAAGTCCATTCTCCCTTTTGACCGAGGTAGGTGGCTACGGTGCCTGTGGGAAGGGTATCCAGGATTCGAGCGCTTAGATTAGGTGCCTCATACAGGAAGGTCTGCTCGGAAATGATCACATCGCCCTGAGGTTTAGGGCCACACCCGATAAGCCAAAGTATTAGGAGAAAAGTAAGGGCTAAGGGACGCATCCCCCAAATCTACGGCAAAGTGCGCATCCTACTCGTATCTTTGGAGTATGAGAGGTTGGTATGGCTTTTTGGGCGTGGTGGTGTGGGGGCAAGTGGAGGGTTGGGTGGGTGGGGGGCTTTTGGTGGCTCATCAGGTGCCTATCGTTCGTCAGGCTCCCTGGGAGGGCCTTTCCCACAGAGGTGGGGAAAGGCGTTTGCCGGGGCCCGGCTTCACGGCCTTCATCATGAGCCGGTATGTTCGAACCCCCATTCACTTTTTGGGGTTTTCATGGGGGGTGCAGGGGTTTCGGGTTTATCCGGGGGGGCGGCGAGAAGAGTTTTTATATGCGGTGGCGGGGGTGCAATCGGGATGGCGCCTTTTCCCTGAAAAGAGCTGGTACGCCGGAGCTGGCGTAGGTGGGGCCTTCTTAGTCCAAGCCCGTAGCGTGCCCGACTCTGCAAAGGTGTATAGGTTTCAGGACTATTATGGGCGAGCGATCCTACGGGTAGGCACTTTTTTAGAAAGACGATGGGGCGAACGTTTAGCTCTGATGCTGCGGTGGGAGATAGACTGGTCGCCGGCTTGGGATCGGGGCCTTTTTCGCAGTTATCGAGCGCTGGTGCATCACACGACGCTATCGGCTCTTCTCAGTTATCGGTTATGGCCTCGCCAAAAGCCTTCCCCGACCTCATCACCCTCCTAAAAACCCGATATTTTCCTCCGCCTGAGCTTCGTTCTATTTATGCGCTTTATAGCCGAATGAGGCGGGCGGAGGGGTTTTCGTTGGAGGTGGAGGATTTTGGAGCTCGTTCTCAGGGGGGTAGGAAGCGTCTAACTACCCTTGGTCGCCTTACTCGAAGGGCTGCCACTCCGCCCCTCAAGGGCACTTATCTCTACCTTTTCGTCCGGGCGCAAAGACCACAGCGCCTTTTAGAGTTGGGCACCCATTTAGGCATAGGCACCCTCTATTTGCATGCGGCAGTGCCCACGGCTGAAATTCACACCATTGAAGCTTCTCCAACCTTGGCTATTTATGCGCAGCGGCATTTTGCCCTTCTGGGAGCTTCTATCAAGGGGCATATAGGTCGCTTTGCGGATGTGCTTCCCACTCTTTCGGGGCCGTGGGACCTGATTTACATAGACGGCGACCATCGGGGCTCCGCTTTAGAAGCCTACATCGCGCAGCTGTACCCTGCTTTACGGGACGGAGGGTGGTTTGTATGTGATGACATTTATTGGAGCTGGGACATGTGGCGTAGCTGGAAAAAAATTCGGCAGGGGGGCTGGCGTCGGACCTATGCTTTTTATCCTTTTGGATTTTTGCAGAAATGAGGCGGCGGCTGGGGTGGATCTTTTTGGGAGGGTTTTTGGTGCTGGTGTGGGGGGTATGGGTGACTCGGCTGTGGTGGCTTCCGTGGCTTTTGCGGCGGGCTTTGGAGAGGCTTCCTCTGGATGTTCTCCGCTACGAGGACGTTACTTGGGAAGGCCGCATCATTACGCTCTATCGGGTTTCTCTCTACAAGGGGCGTTGGGGCCTACACATAGACTCCCTCTGGCTGCGCCTGGGCTGGAATCCCTGCCTCTACCTCGGAAAAGCCCGCCTCTCCCCAGAAGAGACTTCTTCGGCCCCCCCTTCCCAGCCCTCTCCTCCTTCCAATCCTATCAAACTTATCCAGAAAGTTCTTCGCCACCTTCATCGGATAGATACGCTCTCCGCCCCTGAGATTATCCTTCCTGGAAACTTCACGGCGAGCTTTCTCAAAGGTGGCGACAGCCTGCGGCTGACCCTTCAATATGACTCTCTCCTGCTTACTTTCCAGAGCGAGGTAAAACCAAGCTATTATGCCTGGGAGGTTTTGCCCGTTTCTTTTTCTGGGGAGCGGATGCGCTTTGCTTGGAATTCTCTGAGAGGAGCTTTAGGTTGGCGGGATGATACGCTTGAGCTTTCTGTTCTGGCTAAGGGGGTTTCGCTTTATTATCCGCGTTTGGCGGCCCAAAGTCTTTCTTATGATAGCGTAGGGGGGGATTTGCGGTTTGCGTATCGGGCGCCCGAATGGTACGTGCATTTTAGGTCACGAGCCCTGCCGCTTGACTTTACATTGGAAGGTCGGGGTGTAGCCAAAGACTCTTTTGATTGGCATCTTCATATTCCGGCGCAGCCGTTTACAGCGTATCAGCAATCTTTTCCTCGGGGTTTTTTCTCGGTTTTGTCGCAGGCGCGCTTGGAGGGCACTTCGGCTTTAGACCTGCGCTTTACATACAATCCCCGTCTGCCGGACACGCTGGACCTCCAAATCTCTTGGCAAACCGAGGGCTTTCGGGTCCTAAGCTGGCTTCCCCCCAATCCCCTCCTCTTGCAGCAGCCCTTTGTCTATCACCCCTGGCGTTCCCAGCGAACTATCCTCCTCGGCCCCGAAAATCCCAAATACCTTACCTACCACCAGATTCACCCCTATGTGCTCTTCGCTATCTTGCACAGCGAGGATGGCGCATTCTTCTACCATCAGGGCTTCAATAAAGAAGCTTTTCTCAAGGCTATTCTGGAAAACTGGCGATGTAAGTGCTTTCGTCGCGGGGCTGGGACGATCACGATGCAGTTAGTGCGCAACCTCCTTCTTTCCCGCCAAAAGACGCTGGCCCGCAAAGTAGAGGAAATCTGCCTGACCGCCCTCATAGAGCGCTTTCGGATGCTCTCTAAGCAGCGTATCTTAGAGCTGTATCTCAATATGGCCGAGTGGGGCCCCGAAGTGTATGGCCTTACCGAAGCCAGCGAGTTTTACTTTGCGAAAAGCCCTTACGACCTGACTTTAGCCGAAGCCATCTTTTTAGGCCTTATCCTGCCCAGCCCCAGAAACTACCGCTATTTTATTGACGACTCTACGCATTGTGCCCGCAAATCCTTAGAATCGGCTTTCCAGCGGGTGGGATATTATGTAAGCAAAGCGAATTTCGTTCCTGAGGATTCCCTTCGGGACCTGAGTCCTTCGCAGGCCTGTCTCAAAGGCCCTGCCCGCCGCATTTTCCTCCCCCCAGACTCCCTTTCCGAAGAATAACCCTATGCTGCGCCGAATAGCTCGGTTTATGCTCGGAATCGTTGTGGGGCTGGGCATAGGGATGCTTCTCCTTAGCATTTTGGCCTATCTTTTGCGCGATCAGGTGTGGCAGTGGGCTCAAAGGGAACTCAGTTCGCAGCTCTCCGCCCGAATCACCCTCAAAAGTTTTTCCGTCGACGGATGGAGCGGTTTCCCAGCTCTTACCCTCACGCTAAACGACCTCGTTCTTACCACCTTTGCTGGCGAAACCCTTTTTACCAGCCAGCAGATCGCAGTATATCTCAACTTTTACGAGCTTTTGTTTCAGAGGCGCTATCGTATTATGGGGCTTCGGGCGGAAGCGCCTTACCTTCGTCTGCGTTGGGATAAGGCTGGCCAATCCATCTGGAGCACAGTGTTTCGCCCCTCAGAGGATACAGCTGCTACAAGCTGGCATATTGAGAAACTCATTCTGCACCACGGGCGTCTCCTCTACCTGGACGAAAAAAGCCGTGTATCATTTACTCTGGACCCGCTGCACCTCAAAGCCTCCATCAGCCACACGCCCCTTCTGGATACCACTTGGCACCTCACGGCCGAAATCCAGACTACCCTTCGCCATTTCGCAACCCCTACAATTCCTCGCCTTGCCGCTCTGCCCCTTTACCTGAAAACGCAAGGCGCTTTCCTCAAAAAAGCCCAGCAAGTGGTCCTGAAAAACCTGATAGGGAGCCTTTCGGCCCTCAAAACAGAGCTGGAGGGCCATCTCCAATGGGGTCAGAGGCCCCTGTATGTTAGTCTAAGGGTCCGAGGACTCTATATAGATTTTGCTCAGCTGGGGCGGCTTTGGCCCCGCCTCCCCAAAGAATGGCTAAACTGGCCCGGGCACATCTCCGCATCAGGCACCCTTCAAGGCTTCCTTGGGCAGGGACACCTGCCCATTATAGACCTAAAGGCCACCCTCCACCAGAAACAGCCCTTTGAGATCAATGGCTACCCCCTGCATGACCTTTATGCGAAACTACGTCTATACTGGCATCCCCTCTCCGTAAAAGAAAGCGCGCTCGTCATAGACTCTCTTTTCTTGCGGGGGCAGGAGGATAGCCTCGCTGGCCGAGGCACCTACACCTTTTCTACCGGGAGTGGCTTAGGCGAAGTCCAAGGTTATCTCAACCTCTCCAGTCTGCGTGTAGTGGGGCTAACCGCCTTAGAAGGTAAAGTCCGGGGCCAAGCTTTCCTGCGGAATGAGCCTACGGGTTGGCTTTTGCGTTTTTCGGGGGAGGCGGAGGGGCTTCGCTATGATACTTTGGTTCTAGCTTCGTATCGGGGCCAGCTTACCCTGGGCCAAAGGGAGGGCATCTGGCACATTCAGGCGCAGGGGCGGCTTCGGGGGCTGGCTTATGCGGGTTTTACCCTTCACCAGGCCGACCTGCGATGGGGGACTGAAACCATCGCTTTGAGCCAAGTCCGGGGAGCGTACGAAACGCTTCAGGTGGAAGCCCCCTTCCTCACCCTGAGACCCGCCTTAGAGCCCTGGAAGCAGCAGCGCCTTTTCCTTTCTGGTCATCTGCACTTTCCACGACTTTCCTTTCCTCCTCCCATTCCTGCTTCCCAAGGTCCAGACACCACTCCCGCCCCCGTGGTTATGCTGGATTTCCACATAGCCGCTGATACCCTTCTCTGGCGCCATCACCGCTATGGCCCCCTCCGTGCGGCCTTACAAAAAACGCCCGATACGCTAACCTTTACTCTGCATCACTTGGGCGGCTTTGCGCAAGGCTCCATCAAAGGCACCCTGCAAAGCTTCTCTCAGAATGAGAAAACGATTTGGCGCCTTGAGCTAGCGGCCTCAGACCTTCACATTCCTACTTTGCGCCGGGATTTGCCTGAGCTGGACTCGCTATTGCCCTTGCTGCCTCACCTGAGGGGCACCGTCAGCACGGATGTCAAGGCTACCGTGCCTTTTGTGCGGGAGCGCCCGCTGTGGGCCGAAGCCATCGGAGAAGCCCACATTCACCTCAAAAACTTCATCATTGAGGAGTCTCCCTACACTTATAAGCTCTTTTCCATTGTGCCCCTTACCGACTTCAAGCGGATTCAGGTGGGGCAGGTCCAGACACGCCTCGCCCTGCACGATGGCGTCGTCCAAATAGATACGACCCTCCTCCAAGCTAACGAATGGCGCCTCTGGGTAAGCGGCTTTCACACCCTCAAAAATGACCTGGCCTACCACCTTCTCGTGGAGGTACCCCGCAATCTACTCCTCAAACAGATTTCCCAGGTTTCTGACATCGTGGAGGAAGAGGAGGGGGAGCGCCTCCGCCTGCTTATTCATGTTACAGGGAGTCCGGAGAATCCTACTTTTCGTTGGCAGCTTGCCTCCAAAAAGGCCCAAAAACAAAAAAAGTCTCGCTCTTCGGAGTTTTCTGCCGAAGGCTCTTTGCCCCTTCAGGGAGAATCCTCCTCCGGTGCTCCCTCCAAGAGAGTCCGTCCCTCTAAGAGTAAGCCTGCCCTCCCTGTGGAGGAGAGTCCTCGCTGAGAGGGAAAGGGGATTTTAGCGGGCTAAGGGGGAGCCGGGTTCCGCCGCAAAACGCTCGTAGAGTACCTTATCCAACCAGCCCGGGGCTAAGCAGTTCAGCCATCGTACCAGCCGCCCTTCGGTAGTCAAGACCAGGTACTTCTGATGGCGTTTCATGGCAAGGTAGATGGCTTCGGCAACGGCTTCAGGGGACATAAGCTGGTCTTCGGGTAAGGGGCTTTCCGCTTGGGGAACGCCCGAAGCAGTTAGGGCTTTCTGACGTATTTCGCTCTTAGTGAAGCCCGGCGCCGCAATCAAGACTTTCACCCCGGCCGGTCGGAGCTCCACTCGTAAAGCCTCCAAAAAACCATGGAGCGCACTCTTAGACGCGCTATAGGCGCTACGGGCCGGCAGCCCCCGAAAACCCGCAATAGAGGACACCCCCACAATCCAGCCCTGATTTTTCTTGATGAGGGGCAGCGCAGCCCGGATAGTTCGCACAGCCCCCCAGAAATTCACTTCCATCACCTCCCTCAAAACCTCTTCTCGGGCCTCTTCTACCAGGGCTCGCATAGAAATGCCGGCATTCGCAATGACGGCATGCAGGTTCCCAAACCGTTCTACAGCTGCTTGGACGGCTGCCTCGCAATCGGCCATATTCCGTACATCCCCCACAAAAGGCAGCACTTGCTGCGGATAGTGCGCCCCTAAAGCCGCTAAGCGCTCCTTTCGCCGAGCAAAGGCCACCACTCCCCAGCCTTCCCGCACAAACCGATGCACCAGCGCCTCCCCAATCCCCGACGAGGCCCCCGTCACCCACACTACCTTCATGAGCCCCCCGCCCGAACCTCCTCCTTGTACTTGGAAGGGCACTTCATGAGAATCTTTTCCGCCTCAAAAACCGTATCACGCATACTGCCAATGAGGACTACCTTGTGGGCCGTCGCAAAACCCACAGGCTCCGGATCAGGATACCGTACCCAATACACTTGCCCCACCGAATCCTGCGCCCGAAACCAAAACGCATCCGCCGCCGCATCATAATAAGCCCGCTCTCGCTCCACCCACTGCGCCACCACATGATAAGTCTTGCCCGGATTCGCTCGGGCCGTCTGAAAATCCGCATACACCGATAACTCTCGCCCAACACTCAAAAGAAGAAAGGCCATGAGAAGCCCAGCCACCCCCGCTCCGATTAACAGCCGCATACCCAAAGAAACACAAAACCTGCCAACCCTTGTGCCGCCTCCAACCTTGGGGAGTTTTGCTACTTTTGAAGGGTGAAGTATCGGGTCATAGCCGTAGGCGAAGCGCCTGCCCCTCCCTGGGTAAAGGAGCGCCTCCCCGCTTTACCACCAAAACCAGAACCCCGAACGATCTATCTCGTTACGCATCCTCCCCGCAAAAAATTCCCCGCCCTGCTGTATAACCCCGAAAAAGCCTCTGAGAAGCCCGCCCTCTACTATCGGCCCGATACGCTTTCTCCCTGTCAGGTAGAACTTTCTTATACCCGTTATCGGCTCAGACGGCTTCAGAGGGCCCTTCTGCGGCATAAAGCCTTAGACGAAGCCGCCCTCTACTACATGCTCCTTGATGAGAAGGGATATGTCCGAGACTTCAATGCTACGATTGCCACAGGGCTCTCCAAGTACATGGGTAAAAGTATTCGGCGGGGGATGCATTACCGAGAAATCGTTTTGCCCGAAAACCTTTCTGCATTTGAGACCGACTTTCAGATGGCGCTGGGGGGCCATCCTGTCCATAGCACTCGCTCCATCAAGAGCCGTGTGGTAGATATCCTAATATTTCCTCTGAAGCAGGGCTCTCAGCGCTTTGTAGCTTACCTGGGTCTGGATATTACGGTGCATCACCAGCTTCTGGAGACCTTAGAAGTCCAGCGGGAGCTTGCAGAGCTGGTCGCTAATAGCCTTTCAGAAGGGATTCTGACCCTGCGAAAAGAAGCTGGGCTAACTTATGCCAACGTCCTCGCCGAGAACATTCTCGGACCCGAAATCACGAATACCTCCCTCCTTGCTCAGCTACTGACTAAGCCGCAGGGCTACCTGACGCTCCGAGATAGGCTCATCCACTGGGAAACCCGCCCCCTTCCCGCCACCGACCTCTTTCTCATTCTGGTCAAGGATGTCACCCAACTTTACAAGTCGGAACAGGAAAACCGCGTCTTACGGGAAGCCTGGGAGATTGGACCCACAGGCCTAGCGCTATTTGCGGAAAACTCCGAGGGACTCTCCCCGTTGTATGTCAATTCCCAACTGCGAAGGTGGTTTACGGTGCCCCCTGAGCAGCTGTGGTCCCAAATCCAAGCGCACCTTTCTCGGGACCTGCGTCGCCAGTTAGAGCGTACCCTCGCTGCTGGGGAAAAAGGCACCTTTCAGCTGGTGGGGAGCTATTCTAAAAAAGGGTGGTCTCACCTGCGCCTTTATTTATACCCTTTGGATCTGCCTGCCTTGGAGGTGCTTCCCCCCGAAAGTCAGCCCCCTGTCTGGAAGGGACGACTATGGATAGCCATCGTACAGGATGAAACGGCTTTGCACCAGCTGACGCGTCGGCGCCTGCTTTTGGAAGCTCGTCAGACCCAACGTATCCTCCAAGCTCAAGAGCAGGAGCGCCAGCACCTCGCCGAAGCCCTTCACGATCAGGTAGGGGCTGCTCTCAGCGTTACCCGCATGCACCTGGCCACCCTTCTCGCCGAGGCCCCGCCCCCCCTCCAGGAAAAACTCCAAACCCTCCTCCACCAAGTAGATGAAGTCATCCGCACCGTACGGCTCACCAGCCACCTTCTCATGCCGCCCCTTGTAGAACACTTCAGCCTCCAAAGCATCGTAGAGGGCCTCGTGCGCCGCTTTGACCAGGCTTCTCATACTATGAGTTTCCACCTCTCCGTCAGCGGCGAAGAACCCCCTCTCACCACCCAACAAAAACTTGCCATCTATCGCGTCTTACAGGAGCTCCTCACCAATGCGCTCAAGCATTCTAAGGCTACCCGGGTGGAGGTCTTCCTCCGCTTTAAGACCCGCTCACTCGTGCTTGAAGTCAAAGACAATGGATGCGGTTACGACCCTCGTAATCTAATAGGCTCAGGTATCGGCCTCCGCAACATTGAGGCCCGCCTCAAACTCCTGAAAGCCACTTATCACGACCGTTCCGAGCCCGGACGCGGCGCCGATTTCTTTATGGAGGTTCCCTTGCGGCGCCGAACCCCTACAAAGGCCCGCCCTTCATAGGGGTAAGCTATGGTTTCTCTTTGGGTGTAGCTTCGGAATATAAGCACCGGGCAGACGCTTCCCGTGAAAAAGCAATGATAGCTTAGCAAGGGTAGCCTGAGCATGAGGAGGTTGCTTCGCCTTGTACCAATTCCGAGTTGTGTGGTATTTTGTGGGGCCGCCGCCCGCCGAAGGCGGG
>JAVVHK010000026.1:0-11104 GCA_032249525.1 Bacteroidota bacterium
CCTCTTGGGAGGCGGCGAGCTGGGCATTGGCTTCGCGGAGGCGCTCTTCTTGGGCAATGCTTTCTTCCAGCATGCGCCGCAGCTGGGCCTCCTGTTCTTTCTCACGAGTAATATCAAAGGCAATCAGGAGGAAGTGGGCCTCAGCTTCAGCAGGGAGAGGGGCCATCGTGAGCCGTACCCAGTGCACCTGCTCTTCGGCACTCTGAAGGGGGAGAGTAGCTTGGTAAAGGGTTTTTGTCTGTAAAGCTTGGGAAAAGTCGCGCCGGTCAGCTTCTTCGGCAAAGTACTGAAGGAACGGTTCGCCCTTTAAGGAAGCGGGAGAGGCGGAGAGGAGCTTGGCAAAGGCGTCGTTGAGGGAGCGGAAGCGGCCTTCGGCGTCCAGTTCGGCTACCAGAGCGGCCTGTTGAATGGCCAAGAGCTGACTGGCCAAGCGGGCCTGCGAAGCCAGGAGCTTCTGCTGGGCTTCTTCTAAAAGGTTCATGCTTCGCAAAAGCTCAGCCTGTTTCTCTTCCAAGGAGGCGCGTAAAGACTGCTCCCGTTCCAAAAGCGCTTGCAAGTGCGCCCGAGAAATAAAGTTCGCTAAAGCCGCCCCTACATGTTCACTGATCTTTTCCAGAAATGAAGCGGCATAATCGGGGAAAGCTTCCAAGGCAGCCAACTCGGCAATGCCATAAGTTTCATTTTGGAATATCAGCGGCACGATGAGGAGGGTATGGGGGGTGGTTTCGCCTAAACCCGAGCGGAGCTTTAGATAAGAAGCCGGAACCGGGTGAATAGTGAGGGTGCGCTTTTCAATAGCGGCCTGGCCTACGAACCCCTCGCCTTTACGGAAGCGACGAGCAGCCACTTGCTCCAAGTCATAGGCATAAGTGCCCCGAATTTCAAAGTATTCCCCGGCTTGCACAAAAATAGCCCCCGCATGAGCCCCCAGAATTTTACAAAGCAGGCGAATCGTCTTATCCGAAAGCTCCTCAATGGAGCGGGCTTCTTTGATGATTTCGCTGAAGGCGGCCAGGCCCTGGATAGTTTTGAGCTGCTGGGTTTCGGCGGCCCAACGAGCGGATAAGGACTGCCGTAGCTGAGAGAGTCGCTCTATGAGGGGATGCTTCAGGGGGGGAGGAGGAGGAGGGATTTGTCCCCCTTCTAAATAGGAGAGGCTCTCTTCTACGCTCTGCCAGACTTGGGAAAGAAGTTGCCCCTGAGGAAAGTAAGAGGGGCTTCTTTGCCAATCTCCCTCCTGCCAGGCCTCTAAGAGCTGAGTTATCGCTCTCTCGCGCCCGGAAACCTCCTTATAGTATAGGTAAAGGCGCCATCCCCCCCAGCCCAAAAGCAATAGAACCAGCGCTATAACCCCCAGCCGCCACCAAAAGACCCGCTGCTTATAAAGCTCTTGGGCTTTTCGGCGCTCGCTCATTAGCCCTTCCCATCGCCGCCGCATCGCCTCCGACAAATGACGCTGATCCTCCTCTGTATTCAAACCCTGCCGAAAGCGCTCCAAAAGCGTGTAAATTTCCGGATCGGCCTTCCAGGCTTCCAAATCTTGTAAGCTCACCTCCAAAGGCTCCTCTAATAACCCCGAAAGAAGCCGCTGCCAACGCCCCTCCACCATCAAAAGCTCCTCCATGCGTCTCTCATAAGACCCCTCCAGCCAAAGAGCTTCCCCTAAAAATCCCCCTACAACAACCCCTACAAGACCCAATAAGACTATCGCTGCATGCCTCATGGCTTCATCACCTGATCAGGCACAATAAAAGCCCCCCGAAACTCATAACGCAGGATTTCCAGCCAGCGATTCGCTTCTGCCTTATCCACAAAGTCGCCCACCCGCACCCGATAGATAGGCACTTCATAAGTTACATAAACCGGCAGCTCCGGATAGGTCTCTAAAAGATAGAAGCGAGCACTATCAGCGACGGCTTTTTCGGTGGTGCCCAAAACTTGAATACGATAGCCTGGCACCAGCTGGCGCTGCCGTTGCTCCGATAGGTATTTCTCATAAAGGGCTTGCAGCTCAGGCGGCATGATTATCACGGGCTGAATAGGCTTGGGCTCCATCAGACGCGGATACTCCTGAGTAGAGAGCGGCCCCAAAGGCACAGAGGGCCTAAACTTCACATACCTTTGCCCCCAGCTCAAACTAAGTAACGTTATCAACACGCATAAGCTCCTCATAGGGCCGTAGAGGTTCCAATTCGGTCAGCCCCAGCTTCAATGAAGGCCCAGGCCATTTCCGGCGTCCGGATGCCACCCGAGGCCTTTACCTTGACAGTAGGCGGCAAAACCCTCCGCATAAGCCGAACCGTCTCTATATCGGCTCCCTTAGGAGCAAACCCCGTAGAGGTCTTTACATAATGCGCCCCTGCCTCCGCACACATTTCACATAACTCCACTACCTGAGGCTCCGATAGATAGGCTGTCTCCAAGATCACCTTCACTATCGCCTGATGCGCCTCAGCAAGCTGAACAAGGCTTCGCAGCTCGGCCATGACATAACTTTTATCGCCCGAGAAGTACGCCGCTAAGTTGATAACCATATCCAGCTCGTGGGCGCCGCTGTGGAGGGCAAGCTGGGCTTCAAGGCGCTTAGTTTCGGTCAAGTGCATGCCATGGGGAAAGCCAATAACAGTAGCTATGCGTATGGGGCTTTCTAAAGGAAGGTATCGCCGGGCATCCGAGACATAGTAGGGGGGCACGCATACCGCCGCATAACCCCGTTCCAAAGCCGTCCGACAAAGGGCTTCTATTTCTGCCCGCTGGCAGCCGGGCCTCAAAAGCGTGTAATCAATATAAGGAGCGAGATTCTTCATGCGATTTCGCAATAGCTTCAAACATGGCCTCACAGAGGCGGGCCAGATCGTACTGCGGTTTCCAATCCCAGTCTCTTTGGGCGGCAGAGTCGTCAATGCTTTCGGGCCAACTTTCAGCGAGCTTTTGGCGAAAGTCCGGCTCATACGTGCAGCGAAAATCCGGATACCGCTTCTGGATTTCGGCTTCCAGCTCTCGGGGAGAAAAGCTTAGACCGTGCAAATTGTAGGCGCTTCTTACAGTGATTTTTTCTGCGGGTGCTTGCATCAGCTGTAAAATTGCCCGAATCGCATCGGAAATATAGAGCATCGGTAGCCGCGTGTCGGGCAAAAGGTAACAGGTGTAATGGCCTTTGGGGGCGGCATAGAACATATGTACGGCGAAATCGGTAGTGCCGCCTTGAGGGAGGTGGCCGGGTCCCACCACGCCCGGAAAGCGCAAACTCCGCACATCCAGCCCGTAGCGATGAAAGTAGTATTCGCTAAGGCGTTCGGCGGTGAGCTTGGCAATGCCGTAGAGGCCAATGGGGTCCATGGGAGGATATTGAGGCGTGGCCTGGCGAGGCGTGTGCGGCCCAAATGCCGCTATGGAGCTGGCCCAGAAGACCTTCTCAACTTTGGCCTCCCGGCTTATCTCTAAGAGATTCCATGTGGCATCCAGGTTGAGCTTCCAGCCTTGACGCGGATGCTCTTCGGATTTAGCGGAGAGGTAGGCCGCTAAATGATAGATTTCGTGCGGTTGAAAGTCCCGGATGATACGATGCAGGGCCTGAGCATCAGTTACATCTAAGAAGGCCTGCTCAGTGGCGTAGGATAAAGGCCGAATGTCCGTCGCCAGCACCTGATAGCCCGCCTCTATGAGAGCAGGAACTAAAGCCTGGCCGATTTGACCGCCGGCACCAGTAACAAGGGCGCGCCTCATGAACCGCCAAACCGAAATCCGAGGGTCGTTACGATAAAGTGCGTCTGATTGCGAATCACTACGACGGGCGCTGGTGCATAAGCTGGATCACGCAAGGAGTATGGGAGGTATTTCTGCGCATAAAGCCCCAAAAGATAGGCTATATCTATGAAGAAGCTTCCAGCTTTGTAGCCGGCCCCCAGAGAGAAGAACTGCCTTTGCATGGGGAGGGAGGTGAGGTTTTGAGGCTGGGTCATATCGGCATAATACTTTCGGCCATCGGCATTGCGCTGAGGGCCAAAGTACGCGTACCCCCCCCGTACCGCAATCTCATCCGTCAAAAGCCATTCTATGCCCCCCCGCACATTGACGGCCGTGCCAAAACTTTTTTCAATGGTCTCATTTTCCCGATCGTAGGCGTAGTTGCTACTACTAAAGCTCATGGTGCGATAATCCAGAAAATCCGCTTCCACGCTCACGGCCCCGCGACCACTAATCAAAAAAGCTACGCCAGCTGTAGTTCGGTAAGGATACACAAACCGGTACTCGTACTGAAACGGGTCTTTGAAGGTAGTAGTATTGAAGCGGCCATCGTCCAGGGTCAATTCCATTTCAGCGTTGTACTCGTCTGAGATGCGGATGCGAGACCCTGTGGTGAAGCTCACCCCAAACCGCATGAAATCCACAGGCTCTACGAGGACCCCAAGGGCCAAGCCCACGCCACTGCCAGTAGAGCTGTACTTCTCGCGGAAGGTAACCATGTCGGCGGGGGTGGTGCTATTCTGGCCATTGTAGCGGTTTTCCTCGTCTATTTCGCGCAGGCGGTAGAGTTTGCTGTAGCTGAGGCCCCGTATAAGCAAGGAAGCACCGAAGAAAATGCGGTTCTGGTAGGAGAGGGCCCCGCTAATAGCCCAGGTGTTGAGACGGCCTTTTTCCTGGGAGGTGATTTCCTGAAAGATGCCTCCTTGGGAGAAAACCCCTCGGTATTGCCAGCGCGATGCATTAGCAAGGTCTATCACGCCCCGAGTTCCGAGAGGCGCGCCCAAGTCAAAGAAATTGAGATAAGCCAGGGCGGGTAAGCCTCCCAAAAGGGTGTCCGGAATACCCTCGGCCTGCTCCGCAATAGCCTGGGTAAAGGAGTTGCGATTATTGAAGGCCTGGGCTGTCGCATTCTGATAGAAGAAGCCTTCTTGGTTATACCCAAATCCGAAGGTCCATTGGGTGATGTTTTTGCCGCCTGTACCTCTAAAGATGAGCGAGAAGTGGTTCAGGGCGAAGTGGGTGCGGCTATCGCTGGAGGTTTGCTGGTTGTAGGTGGTTTGGGTGGTGGGGATGTAGAGGGTTGGGGAGAGCCAGAGGCCGCCTCGCATGAAGAGACCGAGGCCGGCGGGGTTTTGGGTGAGGTTGGTAGGGTCGCCGCCCAGCGCTGAAAAGGCGCCCCCCATCGCCAGTCCCCGCGCCGTACCTTGCGGCATCAGCCCGCTCCACCGCTCCGCATCTAAGTCATTTTGCGAATAGAGCCAGAGGGGCAGCACCCCCAAGGCCCACCTCAGGTGCTTCGCTTCCAACATACCTTCCCCCAAAGGTAGCCATTTTCTTTTCTGTACCTTAGAGGGGTGCAAAGAAAGTGGCTATGGCCGCTCGGCCTTCTTGTAGGTCTTCTCCTGTGGGGCTGGCAGGACCCCCTCTATAAACTTGGACGAAACATTGAGATTTACGGGCGGGTCCTGCAAGAATTAGCCCTAAACTATGTAGATGAGCCCGACTTAGATAAGCTCACCACCGAAGCCATAGAAAAGATGCTGGCGACTTTGGACCCCTACACGAATTTTTATAGCTCGGCCGATGTAACGCAGGGCCAGCTGGAGCAGAGTGGGCGGTATGCGGGGATTGGGGTAGTAGTACAAGAGGTAGCCGGACGAAAAGCTATCCGGCGCGTCTTTACCGAAAGCCCAGCCGAAAAAGCCGGCCTACGACCGGGCGATATTTTGCTGGAAATAGACCGCCAAGCGACAAGTGCCCTCTCGCTGGATAAAGTCCAGGAGCTTCTGCGCGGTATGCCCGGAACAAAAGTCTCTTTACTCATAGAGCGGCCCGCAGAAAAACGACGCATGACCATAGAGGTGGCGCGGGCTGAGCTGGAACCCCCGCCTGTACCTTATGCGGCTGTGCTGCCGGGGGACATTGGTTACATTGCTTTGAGTCAGTTTTCTCGGGGATGTTCGCAAACCTTTCGTCAGGAGCTCATCCGGCTCAAAGCCCAAGCCCCCCTCAAAGGCCTTATCATAGACCTGCGGGGTAATCCCGGCGGCCTCCTCCAAGAAGCTCTGGAAATCCTGAATCTTTTCCTACCTAAGGGGGAGCTGCTCTTAGAGACCCGAGGCCGCATGCCAGAAGCTAATCAAAAGTATTACGCTCAGATGCATCCTTTTGAGCCAAACCTCCCGCTGGTAGTGCTTATTGACGAGCAGAGTGCCAGTGCATCGGAAATCGTGGCGGGGACGCTCCAAGACCTGGATCGGGCAGTTATTTTGGGTCATCGCTCCTTCGGAAAAGGCCTGGTACAAGTCGTACGCCCCCTCGTGGAAAACACCCAGATGAAAATCACCGTCTCCCGTTACTACACGCCCTCGGGGCGGTGCATCCAGCTAGGTCGGGAGAGTAATCGGGTCTTCAAAACCCGTTCGGGCCGCACCGTGCGGGAAGCCAATGGGATTGCCCCTGACATCACCCTGCCCACTACCCTGCCTATCACCCTCAAAAATACCCTCCTTCCCTATCTCTTTCTCTTTTCGGCGTATCTCCCGCACTCAGCAGACACCCTCCTGCTGCGTCCCCTTCCCGAGGCCGCCGTAAAAACCGTGTTGGACTCCCTCACTCATTATCCTGAGGCCTTTGCGGACGAGATGGACAAGCTTTTGGACCTTCTTAGGAGCCGCGCCGACACGCTTCCACAGGTTCGCAGCGCCATAGAGGAAACCCGAAAGGCCCTGCTCCAAAGCCGCTTAGAAAAGCTCAGAAGTGCCTTAGATGAGGTTACCTTTCTGGTTACGCAAGAAGTTTTGTACCGTCAGGCAGGCGAAAAGTGGGCCTATGCTTATGCGATGCGGGAGGACCCTTGGATTCAAGAGGCGCGTCGCATCCTGGAGTCGCCTCAGCGCTATCAATCTATTTTGAAGCCTTGATGGTGGAGGGCCCGCACCGCTTCATAGAGGGCAATCCCCCCCGCCACGGCGACATTGAGGCTGTGCTTGGTGCCGTATTGGGGTATTTCCACGGCATGCGTGCAGACGGCTAAGACCTCTTCGGAGAGGCCGCGTATCTCGTGTCCCACCACCAGCACCCATGGCGGCGGCGGCCAATCAAAACGCATGAGGTTTTGACTCTCATCAGTTTGCTCTAAGGCGATGATGGCAAAGCCTTTTTCTCGTAGGTTTTTGAGGTGGGCGGCTAAGTCGGGGATGCGTTCCCAAGCTACGGACTCTTCGGCGCCGAGGGCCGCTCGGTAGATTTCGGGATGGGGCGGCGCCGGGGTAAATCCCCCTAAATACACCCGTTCCACCCGAAAAGCATCTGCACTGCGCAAAAGGCTCCCTACGTTATACCGACTGCGAACATCATCCAGTGCTAAATGCAAGGGGTACTTGGGGGCTTGCCGGTACGCCTGAATGGAGAGGCGGCCCAGCTCTTCTACGGCGAGCTTACGCATTACATGGAGATGGAGCCTTTCCGGAAGTCCGTCTCGCTAATGCGCACGTTGACCAGGGCGGGTTTCTGGCTATTGAGGGCCGCCTGGAGAGCACCGGGCAAATCCGCTGTATCTTCTACCCAAGCTCCCCAGCCGCCTAAGGCTTCTACCATTTTATCGTAGCGGGAGGGGAGGAGCTCAGTGGCTATGGCCCGCCCGTAAAGAGGCATCTGGGCACGTTTGATTTGCATCCAGGCGGCGTCGTTGCCTACAACGCCTACGAAAGGAAGGTTGAATCGGACGGCGGTATCATACTCCATGCCATTGAGGCCGAAAGCCCCATCGCCAAAGATGACCCATACGTCACTATCGGGGCGCAATAGTTTGGCGGCGATAGCGTATGGCGCGCCGGCGCCGAGGGTGCCCAGCGGGCCAGCATCCAGCCATTGCCCTAATCCCCTGGGCCGAATCACATAGGCGGCCGTCCCCACAATATCGCCTCCATCCCCAATCACAATGCTCTTGGGAGTGAGGAGCTTATTGACTTCGGCGCAGAGGCGCAGGGGATTCACGGGGCGGGTAGAGGTGGCGGCCTCAGCGGCGATGCGGGCTTCTCGGGCGGCTTCTTCTTGGCGCAGAAGGTCTTTCCATGGCTTCCATCCATGGGCGGGTTCAGGCGCTACTTTGGCTAAAGCGGCTAAAAAGACACCCGGGTCGGTCCATTCGCTAATGTCTCCGGGCCGATTGCGTTGGAGCTCCGCCGCATCCCGGTCAACCCGAATGAGCTTAGCCTGCGCAGAAATACTTTCGCCATAGTTTAGCCGAAAATCCAGGGGCACACCCGCTAAAATCACCAGATCAGCTTCAGCGAGCGCTTTGCGCCGAGAATGGATAAAAAGCAGGGGATGTTCGGCTCCTAAGGCCCCCCGGGCCATACCATTTGTGAAAGTCGGAATCCCCAACGTCTCTACTATCCCCCGAATCTGAGGCGCTACCTCGGAAAAAAGTATCTGACTACCCAGCAGCAAAACGGGCCGCTGGGCTTCCCGCAAAAGTTCGGCAGCGGCTTTGATGGCAGCATGGTGGGCATCATAAGGTCTGATTTCGTCGTCAATGAAGAGGGGCTTGTCAGGTGCTTGGTCAAAGAGCACATCCATAGGCACTTCCAAAAAGACAGGGCCGGGCACATCACTGGTTGCGGCTTGGAAGGCCCGAGCTACGGCATCCATTATCTCGCTGGGCTTAGTGATGCGGGTGGCCCATCGGGTGATGGGCCGCATGATGGCCACATGGTCCATTTCTTGGAGAGCGCCTTTGCCGATGGTGGGCTGAGCCGCTTGCCCCCCAATCACGATCATGGGGGTTTGGCTGCGCCAGGCATTAGCTACAGCGGTAACGACATTGAGAACGCCCGGGCCTGCCGTTACGGCACATACGCCGATTTTTCTCGTGAGGCGAGCGGCCGCTTCGGCTGCAAACCCCGCCGCCTGTTCATGCCGAAAGTCTATCACAGGCACCCCCACATCCGCACACCCCTCATAAATCTCCATAATGTGGCCCCCCGACAGCGTAAATAAATGCGTCATGCCGTATTCTTTCAATAGGCGCGCTAAATGCCGACCCCCTGTCTCCATACCTACAAATGTATGGCTATGCGGGGTGTCTGATTAGGCGCGTCCTGCCATCGCTCCTATCTCACGGATACGACCGCTCTGCCCCTCCTCCGCCGAGGGCTCTATAAAGGCCAATTTGCGCTTTTAGGGCTTCCAGCTTTGTTTCTATCAGCTCTATCTGGGCTTCTAAGGCTTCACTCTGCGTCAGGAGCACTTCCAGATAGTCGGCGTCAGCCGAACGGTACAAGCGATCCGCGATAAGAATAGACTCCAAAAGTATCTGAACCTCCGCCTGTTTGATGGTATAGCTTCGGACGGCATTTTGGAGGCGAGCCAGCTGGGTTTGCACTTCGGTATAGGCCGAGAGGAGGGTTTGTTCATAAGCTAAAAGGGCCTGGCGCTGCCGAGCGTTTGCCATGCCATAGGCGGCTTTTAGCGCATTCCAGTTGATAAGGGGCTGTAAGGCATCTAACCCCAGCGAGTAAAGGAGGGACTTAGGATTTAGCAGGAGCGCTGGATGAAAAGCTTGGACACCCAGCGAAGCGCCTATTCCCAGCCGCGGGTAAAAAGCGGCTCGGGCCGAAAGCACATCTAGATGGGCCGCTTGCAGGGCTTTTTCTGCGGCACGCACATCCGGCCGCTGCGTAAGCAGATGCGCAGGAACCCCTACCGCCGGGGTCGTATCTATGGGAATGTCCAAAATGGCCTGGGGAGAAACGGGAAGCTGCGTGGGGATTCGCCCTAAAAGATAGATGAGACGATTTTCCACCTCGGCCTGTCGCTGGAGTAAAAGATAGCGCCGATTCTGGGTATTGAGGAGGCGAGCTTGAAACCGATTGACAGCGAGCTGGGTGGCGCGCCCTGCTTGTTGATTGAGCTTAGTCAGATGCAGGGCTTGGCTCTGCACGTTGATATAGGTATCTACGACGGCAATAAGAGCCCGTAGCGCCAGGAGCTCATAATAGGCCTCCGCGACTTCAGCTATGAGCCGGGTTACCGCAAACTGTCGGGTTTCCCCAGCAGCCAGCATGCGTAATAAGGCAGCGCGGCGGGCATTGCGCAGCTTACGCCATATATCCAACTCCCACGAAGCATACAATCCGCCTTCATACATAGACATAGGCTCAGGAAAAGGCCGTCCGGGCTCCGGGACGAGATTGCTTTCTACGGCACCAGAAGGCGTAAAAGCCCCTACCTTCTCTATCTCGTTCTTCCAGCCCAAATGTACGAAGGGTAAATATTCTCCCCGGCGAGCCTGGGCCTCCCAACGGGCCATCTCCACCTCTGCCGCCAAAATCCGCAGCTCCTGATTGTACGCTAATGCCGTATCTATAAGGGCTTGCAGATAAGGGTCTCGAAAATAGGCCCGCCAAGAAAGCCTCCCAATAGAAGCTGTATCCGCCCCCTGCGAGGCATAGGTGGCCGGTAAGCGCAACTGCGGCATGGGTAACGTCGGCCGAAAAACCGCACACCCTCCTAAAAATCCCAGCCCTAAAACCCAGAAAAACGGATTCCCTAAACGGCTCATATCTTCCAGACACGGGTCTTTTTGCGGCGCTTTCGCAGCTGAAGCAACGTCCGCCAATGCGTAATCCTTTTCCACCACGAAGCCCGCACATAACTCTCTTCCACCAGCTCCTCCGTGAGAGAACGAGACTCCTGCTCTCTCAGAAGCAAACGGCCGCCCGACAGCCGCGCAAAGACATAATACAACCCCGGAATGAAAAATACCCCCACGACCGTCCCTACCAGCATCCCACCAAAAGCGGCCGTCCCTACTGTCCGACTGGCCAGAGCACCCGCCCCATGAGCCAACATCAGCGGAATCACCCCCACCACAAAGGCAAACGAAGTCATCAAAATAGGCCGCAGCCGCATCCGTGCCCCCTCCACCGCCGCCTCCACAATAGATAACCCCTGCCTTTGACGCTGTAAAGCATACTCCACCACTAAAACCGCATTCTTCCCCAAAAGACCAACCCCCATAATGAGCGCAATCTGAGCAAAAATATCATTTGCTAGCCCCATGAGCTTAAGAAATAAAAACGCCCCAAAAATCCCCGGTGGCAACGATAAGATCACCGCCAGCGGCAAAATA
>JAVVHK010000027.1:0-10921 GCA_032249525.1 Bacteroidota bacterium
AATCTTTTTACCCCTGAAGGCCGAAACTTTATAAGGCTCTTTCAGAGTGGAGCCCAGCCTCTTTCCTTAGACTCCGCTAACCGCCTTCTCCTCCCAAAATCCCTCTGTGAATATGCGCATTTGACAGCTGATCTTACGCTGATTGGCATGAAGGACCGGATAGAGATTTGGGATAGCGCTACTTATGAGAAATGGATTGCTACGCACGAAACTAAGCGCACCGAATGGTTGCAGACGTTTTTGGGGCAATGACCTACCATCGGCCTGTGCTGGCTCGGGAGGCCGTGGAAGCTCTTATCACCGACCCGAACGGCGTGTATGTGGATGCGACCTATGGGGGCGGAGGGCATAGTCGGCTCATCCTGAGTCGGCTGGGAGAGAAGGGCCATCTGATTGCAATTGACCAGGACCCTGAAGCGCCGTTTTCTGACATTGAGGATGCGCGCTTTACGGCTGTGCGGGCCAACTTTCGCCACCTAAGGGCCCTTTTGGAGAGTCTGGGAGTGAAGGCTATTCAGGGGCTTTTAGTGGATTTGGGGGTCTCTTCCCATCAGTTAGATACGCCAGAGCGGGGATTTAGTTATCGGGCGGAAGGGCCACTGGATTTACGCATGGACCCTACGAAGGGGCTCCCTGCCTACGAGTGGCTCCGACGGCAATCCGAGGAAAGCCTGACGCGTATTTTGAGAGAGTATGGCGACCTTCCGAGGGCCCACCGCTTAGCGCAGGCTCTCCTTCAAAGGGCCCCGCAGACGACCTTAGAGCTTCGGGCAGTCGTAGAAGCTATCTACGGGCCCAAAGCTCTGACCTATATGGCCCAGACCTTTCAGGCGCTGCGTATCGCCCTCAACGATGAAATGAGCGCCTTAGAGGAACTTCTACAAGCCGCCACCGACGTTACTCTCCCCTACGGGCGGCTCGTCGCACTTACCTACCACTCAGGCGAAGCCCGACGTATCAAAGCCCTGTATCAAACCCCCCTTCGCATAGAACCCCTCTATGGCCATCGGCACTACGCCTGGAAGCTCCTCCACAAACAGCGCCCCAGCCCAGAAGAAATCCAAGAAAACCCCCGCAGCCGCAGTGCCACCCTGTGGGTCTTAGAAAAACTACCCCTATGAAACGTTTCCTGTACAAACTCAATCCCTTTTACTGGCTCCCCCGGCAAATAGCCCTACTGGCCTACATTGCGTTCTGGCTTTTGCTCTATGTAGCGACGCAGTACCGAGCAGAAATGAAAATCCGGCGTTTTTATCAGCTTAAGCGAGCCTTGTCGGAAAAACGCGCTACCTACTTAGAGCTCAATGCCACCGTGAGTGAGCGGCGCCGCTACTCTACCTTGAAGCCCGTTTTAGACAGCTTAGGCCTTCACCTTCCTAAAAATCCGCCTTATGTCCTCCCCATCCGAGAAGAAGCCCGATAAGGTGCTCAAGCGGCTTTACCTCGTGCTCCTCATGGGAGGAGCCTTTTGGCTTTTTATGGCGGGGCGGCTGAGCTACTTGATTCTTCGGTATCGCGGCACTTCCCCCTATGAGGCACAGGATGTGCGCCCTTATCTCAAAGTTGTGCGGGGAGAGAGAGGCAGCATTTTAGCGGCCGACGGAACGGTATGGGCCACCAGTTTGCCTCTCTTTCGGGTAGCCGTGGATCCCACCCTCTGGAGCGACCAGGAGGTAGCCGATTCTCTCTTTCTGCTGGCGAAGGCGCTTCATAAGCTCTTTCCAGAGTACCATAAGGACCCCCTTGCTTTCTCCCGGTTTCTGCGCGAGCGCCGTCAAGCCGGCGACCGCCATGTATACCTTTTCCCGTATAAGGTGCTTTTGACCTACTCCGAAAAGAAATCCTTAGATACGCTCCCGCTTTTACGGCCCCGAGCGGCTGGCCATCCGCTGATTGTAGAAAAGATCACTCATAAGCGCTCCTACCCTTATGGGAATTTAGCCCGAATCACCTTAGGCTACTTGGTCAATGACTCTGTGGCTTGGCGGGGCCTTGAGAGCGCTTTTCACGAGCAGCTTCAAGGCGAAGCCCGAACCATCCTCGTGAGGCGCCTCACCGGCGGCATAGAAGTGCCTCTGGAAAACCTCTCTGACTTTGAGCCAGCACCGGGGGCCGATCTGGTCATTTCTTTGGACCCCCACCTCCAAGACATCGCCTATCAAGCCCTCCAGCGAGCCGTGGAAACCCATCAGGCCCAAGGAGGCGTGATCATTCTAATGGAAGTGCGCACGGGTCGCCTCTTAGCCGTGGCCAACTACGGGGAGACCTATAACGACGCCGTGAAAACGTTGTGGGAGCCGGGTTCTACCTTCAAGGTAGCCACGGCGGCTGTGCTTTTGGAGAGTCGGCGGCTGGGGCCTCATACGCGCTTTTGGGTGCCCGTGGAACTGCGGGTGGCCGACCGAACCTTAGGAGGACCCGGCGGCGGCATCCAAACCACCCTCACAGAAGCCCTGACCCGCTCTAATAATATTGCCTTTGCGAGCTTAGCCCACCAGCACTTTGGATCTCAGCCTCAGGTGTTTTATGCCTACCTACGGCAGTTTCGGCTGCTGGAACCTACGGGCATCACCCTCCCCGGAGAGCCCAAACCCCGATACATTCCGCCCGGAAGCCGCACCTTCAACCCCACCACCCTCCCCTGGCTCGCTATAGGATACAACATCCAGCTGACCCCGCTCCAACTGCTGACCTTCTATAACGCCATCGCAAATGAGGGAATATGGGTACCCCCTCGCATCGTGGATAAAATCCGTCATCCGAATGGCGAAGAGGAGGAGCCGCCTCTCCCCCGCCCCCAGCGCATCATGAGCTCCGAAACCGCCCTGACCCTGCGCCAAATGATGACTCTGGTAGTTCGGGAAGGCACAGCCCGAAGTATTGCCACCCCCCTCTACACCATAGCCGGCAAAACAGGCACCGCCAAAAAAGTAGAGAAAGGCATTTACGTCAATCGGTATCGGGCGAGCTTTGTGGGGTTTTTCCCTGCGGAGAAGCCCTTGTATAGCTGCATAGTGGTGATTGATGATCCACGGCAGGGGGGTATTTATGGGGGGGAAGTAGCGGCGCCTGCCTTTCGGGAGGTGGCGGATGCGGTGGTATTTCGGGATGCCCGCATTGCCCCTAAGGAGCCACCCCTTTTGGCAGAACGCTTACAGCCTGCCCTCCCCGTCCTCCGCCTACAAGACGCCATCCCCCTCTACAACGCCCTCAGCATCTCCACGCCCACTCGGCCCTCCACACCCCTCGCCAAAACAAAACCCACCGCCTACTACGTAGAGCTTCTCCCCTATGCCGACACTTCGCTCCAAGCGATTATAGGAATGCCCCTGCGCATGGCTCTCAGCCACCTCGCCGAAAAAGGTTACACCGCCACCTGGGAAGGCCACGGCCCCATGGTGGTAAGCTACGTTCCTATCGACCGAAGACAAATCCGACTTCGTTTGGGGTATGCGCTCCCTTCGTAGTTTGCTTTTGGAGGTGCCGGGAATAAGCCCCGAGCACCTTCCATCCGAAGATGTACAGATTACGGGTTTGACGGCGGATAGTCGGGCAGTTCAGCCGGGGTTTCTCTTTATTGCTTGGCAGGGGAAATCGGCGGACGGGCATGAGTTTATTGCAGAGGCGGTAGAGCGGGGGGCCGCCGCGCTCCTCGTTGAAAAACCCGTTTCTGCTCCTTCCTCTGTGCCCGCTATCGTCGTTCCTAATACTCGCTTAGCTTATAGCCACCTCTGTAGTGCGTGGTTTGGCCATCCCGCTCGGCAGCTCAACATCATCGGCGTAACAGGCACTAACGGCAAAAGCTCCACTACCTATTACCTCTATCAGCTTTGGCAGAAAGCCGGCTATAAAGCGGGGCTTATCGGCACGGTCTTTTGCAAGGCCGATGGCGAAACCCTCCCCGCCACCCTCACCACTCCCGATAGCTACACCCTCCATCAGCTTTTTGCTCAGTTCGTAGCTAAGGGCATCACGCATGTAGCCATGGAAGTAAGTTCCATTGCTTTGGACCAGCACCGAACGGCGGCAGTGCCCTTTATAGGGGCCATCTTCACTAACCTCACGCACGACCACTTAGACTATCATGGCACTTTCACAGCCTACCGCGATGCAAAAAAGCGCCTCTTTGATGGACTCTCTGAACGCAGTTTCGCTCTGACAAACTTAGACGATCGGCATGGGCTCTTCATGCTCCAAAATACCCGTGCTCAGCGATATGGCTATAGTCGGCGGCAGCCGGCGGACTTTCAGGGCACGCTCATAGAGGCGGGGGTGTGGGGGATGAACTTTCGCTTACGACTCTCACCCATGCAGGGGATGCCCATAGCGGAGGAATTTCCACCCATTCATGTGGGGATTTTAGGGGATTTTCAGTTAGAGAACCTTTTAGCGGCGTGGGGTGGAGCCATCTTAGC
Source organism: Bacteroidota bacterium (assembly GCA_032249525.1). Lineage (GTDB taxonomy): Bacteria > Bacteroidota > Bacteroidia > SpSt-205 > SpSt-205 > JAPYWM01. The sequence goes on from JAVVHK010000027.1 coordinate 4,416, forward strand.
CGAGAAGCCGGGAGAATCAGCCAGTCAGTGGGTGGAGTTAGGGCGGTTTTATGCGCAGGGGCTGTCGGAGCTGCGGTGTGTTCCTGGCCGCATGGAAGCTATTCCGCTTCCTGAAGGCCGCACGGGAATCGTGGATTATGCGCATACGCCCGATGCTGTGGAGAAAGTCCTTCGGGTCCTGAGGGGTTTAGTTCCGCCCGGGGGCCAGCTGATAGCGGTTTTAGGGGCTGGAGGCAACCGCGATACCGCTAAACGCCCCCTCATGGCTCATGCCGCCGCCCTCCACGCCGACCTTGTCTGGCTAACCACCGATAACCCCCGCTACGAAGACCCCAATACCATTCTGGACGAAATGTACCGCCCCCTTCCCCCGCACTTGCGAGAAAAAATCTTCAAAGAATTAGACCGCCGCGAAGCGATTTTCCGCGCAGTGCAAGCCTCTCCCCCTCACAGCATCATTGCCGTCCTCGGCAAAGGCCACGAAAACTACCAGGAAATACAAGGAGTCCGTTATCCCCACAGCGACCAGGAAATCCTTCTTCAAATGGCCAAACTCCCCTCATGATCACCGAGCTTTTGAAGTATTTGGATGCGGTTTATAACTTTCCTGGGGCGGGGCTGGCGTATTATTTGAGCTTTAGGAGCATAGCGGCAGCGCTAACAGCAGGTTTTTTGGGATGGCTCATAGGGCCGAAGCTCATTCAGTTTTTACGGCGAAAGGCTTTTGGGGAGGTGATTCGGGTAGAAGGGCCCAGCTCCCACGCCTCCAAAAAAGGAACCCCCACCATGGGAGGGCTCCTCATCTTGTTTGCTTTTCTTGGAGGCCTTCTTCTGTGGGGCGAATGGAGCAATGCGTATCTCATAGCGCTGGTCATTTTGGCGTTGTGGCTGGGGCTTATTGGCTGGGTAGATGACTATCTAAAGCTACGGCGCTCTAAAAGCGGCCTTCCTGCTCGGGTGAAACTGTATGGGCAGATAGGAGGGGCCTTCCTGCTATGGCTTATCATGATTACGCGGCCTGAGTTTTATAGCACTGCCCCTCGGGTACAAGAAGATGGTCGGATTCGGCTCAGTGCGCCTTTGAAGGAAGCGGGCTTTCGGCGGGGTGACCGACTACTTTCTGTTGAGGAGACGCCTTTTACGTTGCGAGCCTTTAAGTATCGTTCTTACACAGAGGCCACGGCTCCAGCTTATTATAAGGTTTTGCGGGGAGAGGATGTAGTGAGGCTGTATATTTCTCCTTCGGAGCGGCTGGCCGTGGCCCAAGCCCTCTTTGGCGAAAGCCGCCCCCAAACCCTCACCCAAACTAACCTTCCTTTCCTCAAACGCCAGCTTTTAGAGTATGCCCGCCTAGGAAGCGATGATAGTCCCCTCTGGCTCCAAACCCTCTTGTACGGGCTGGTGATTCTCTTCATCATCACCGCTACCAGTAATGCCTATAATCTCACTGACGGATTAGATGGCTTGGCGGCGGGGGTAGGGGCTATTAGCTTTGTGAGCTTAGGGGCCTTTGCCTACTTTTCCAGCAATAAGCGCTGGGCCGATTACTTTGAGATATTGTATTTACCCCATGCCAGCGAAGTAACCATCGTTTGTGGTGCGATAGTGGGAGCTTTGCTGGCTTTTCTCTGGTACAATGCTTACCCTGCTCAAATCTTCATGGGCGATACGGGGAGCCTCATGGTAGGGGGGCTCATGGGCGCCGTCAGCCTCCTCATCAAGAAAGAACTGCTCCTACCCTTGATTGCGGGGATTTCGTTTGCGGAGACGCTGTCGGTCATGATTCAAGTGGCGTATTTCCGCTATACGAAGCGCCGTTATGGCGAGGGGCGGCGGGTTTTTCGCATGGCGCCCCTGCACCACCATTATGAGCTTTTGGGGTGGCATGAAGTCAAAGTGGTCATTCGCTTTTGGATTGTAGCTATGCTTCTGAATGCCTTGGCCTTCATCACCCTAAAACTGCGATGAGTATGCGAGTGGGTATATGGGGATTAGGTGAAAGCGGCGTGGGAGCGGCTCTCCTGAGTGCAGCCAAAGGCTATGAAGTGGTCTTGGTAAGTGATAAGCCTCCAGCCAGCCTCCCCCCCGAAGCAAGCCCCAGAATCTCTTCCTCCTTTCTGGAAGCTTTGGGGATGCCCCCGCCGCGCGATTATGCCCGCATGCTCTCCGAGGCCGGCCTCTCCTGGGAGGTTACTTCTGACCCTTTACCGCATCTACTGACATGTGACGTCATCGTGCGTAGCCCTGGCATTCCGCCCGCAAATCCCACCCTGCAAGCCCTCCTAAAAGCCGGCAAAGAAGTGATTTCGGATTTGGAGTGGGGATGGCGGCACTTCCCCGCCAAAAAGACGCTCATTCTCATCACAGGGACCGTAGGAAAAAGTAGCACCACGGCTTTCCTGACGCATATTTTGCGCACGGGGGGTTATGCCGCCATAGCCGCCGGCAATATCGGTTACAGTTTCTGCTTAGCTCTCTTAGAACATCCCGAGGCTACCCACTTCGTCGTAGAAGCCAGCTCCTTTCAGCTCTGGGATGCCCCCACTATAAAGCCCTCCATCGCCATCCTCACTAATCTCTCCCCCAACCACCTGGACTGGCACGGCTCGCTGGAAAACTACCTATCCGCTAAGCTCCAGTTTGTAGAGCGAATGGGCCCAGAAGACCACCTCATTTACGATGGGGATAGCTGGCTTCTGGAAAAAGCTCTAAGTGAGCGAGTCGTAAAAGCTCAAAAATGGATTTATCGGCTGACTTATCGGCCGCCTTGCCACGCCTGGATTGAAAACAACAAACTCATTTGCGATATGAAAAAGCCAGAGGATTATCATCGGTACGAGGTGTCCTTTGAGGGGACGCCTTTGGATGCGACGCCAGAGCGCAAAAACAGCTTAGCGGCCGCTATTGGGGCCAATCTTCTCAATCTGCGGCGCAAAGACCTTCAGCGGGGCCTTCAGACCTTGCAGAAGCTCCCTCACCGCTTAGAGCCCGTAGCTACGATTGGAGGGGTGTTTTACATCAACGACTCCAAGAGCACGAGCGTGGAATCAGCTTGGTATGCATTGGACAGCTTCCAGGCGCCTATTGTGTGGATTGCAGGGGGGAAAGACAAAGGAAACGACTATGGACCTTTGCGAGGACTAGTGGAAGCCCATGTAAAAGCCATCATCTTGATTGGAGACGAGGTTTATCGGTTGGAGGAGGCCTTTAGGGACATTGTGCCGCAGATGTATCGGGCTTATTCCATGGAGGAGGCGGTGCGCATAGCGCATAGAGTTGCCAAACCCGGAGATATAGTTCTTCTTTCGCCTGCCTGTGCCAGCTTTGACTGGTACAATAGCTACGAAGAGCGGGGAGAAGCTTTCAGACGGGCGGTTCAGGCCCTTAGTAAAGAGCTCGGCGAAAATCCCCCTGCCTCCGGCAGCTCGGATGTTCAGACATAGCTTTGGGAAAGGGCCCAGATAGAATGACAAGGCGGTTTTTACTGATTTGGGGGGTTTGGCTCAGTGCCCAGAACCTGCCCCTGCGCTGGTGGAGCGAAAACGCTTTTTACCAGGCGGCTGAAGCCATGGACCAGGGGGCTTTCAGCGCCGCTGGGGCTTTTGCTAGGAGCTATTTAGACCATTATCCCAGTTTCACGCCGACTTTACCTCCCTCTGACCTACCCCAGTGGTGGGAAAACTATAGCCGCTATGACCTTTTGCGAGAGGGCAGTGAAGGATTTTTGGAAGACTATGCGCGGACTCATGACCCTTCGTACAAGAGCGATTTAGCCCGTTATCATGCGGTCAAGTATGCTTTTTTGCGGGGGCGATATGGGGAGGTTTTGCGGCTAAGGCGGGAGCTGGAGGTGCCAGCCCTTCCCCGGGCCCTCCAAGAGGAGGCGCGGTTTCTGATTGGGTATGCCGCTTACAGGGAAGGCGATAAGGCATTAGCGATTCAGCATTTGTATCCTTTGACGGAGCGAGTGGGGCCTTACCACGATGCGGCTAACTTTTATTTGGGTGTGATAGCGTATGAGCAGGGGGATTTTGGGCGGGCGGCGGGCTTTTTTGAGGCGGTTCAGACGCGGGCTCCGTATCGGTTGGCGGCGCCCTTGTGGCTGGCGTATAGCTTGGGTCAGCTCAAAGCGTATGAGCGACTGGCAGAGATGGTGGAACGCTGGATGACTATGGAGCCGGGGCCTTGGTACGGGGATACGCTCTGGCCGTATGTAGCGATAACGCTGGCGCAGGGCGGCCTCTGCGAAAAAGCCGCCCAAATCACGCCCGCCCAAGGTAAGCCCTTAGTGCAATGGTGGATAGGGGTATGTGCCGCCCGCCAAAAAGCCTGGAACAAAGCCCTGGCCGCATGGGAAGCTCTGACTGACCGAGAGGATAGCTTAGGGGGGTGGGTAGCTTACGGACTATCTTATGCGTACGCTCAGCAGCAGCGCTGGGAGGAAGCCCTCCTCTGGGCAAAGACCGCCGCTTCCCGCCCTGGACCCCCCCGCGACGAAGTCCTCTGGCTTTTAGCCCAAACCGCCTGGCACCTACAAGATACCGATGACGGCATCACCGCCCTCACCACCTACCTCAAACTCCCTCTCCCCCCCGAAAAAAAACAAGAAGCCCAGCTGATGCTGGCCAACTTCCAGATTATGAAGGGAGACTATGCGGAAGCCTTGCAGACCTTAGGGAAAGAGAGCGATAGTCGCTTCATAGAGGCGCAGCAGCGCGCATGGATATTATGGGGACTTTCGCACTGGCAGAAGGGGGACCTTGCCGCGGCCTTAGAGGCTTTTTCTGCGGCGGCGGCTTTGCCCGGCCCGCATACCCCCACGGCTCTCCTCTGGCTGGCTGAAACCTATTACCGTCAAAATAACTTCCCTCGGGCCGAAGAGGCCTATCGCGCCTTCCTACGCCACCCCGCCGCCGAAAAACACCCCCAAAAAGATTTAGCTACCCTCTACCTCAGCTGGACCCTCCTCCAACAAAACAAGGCCGCCGAAGCCCTACCCCTCACCGAAGCCCTCCGCACCCGCTACCCCCTCTCCCACCCCACCGGAAAAACCGCCACCTTCCTCGCCGCCAGCGCCTACTTCCTGCAAAAGCAATATCCCCAAGCCTTAGAACTCTTCCGAAAAGTCCTCAGCGTAGATGCGCAAGAAATTCAGGCTTACTATTACGCGGCGCTGTGTCTGATGCGGTTAGAGCGCTACAAGGAGGCTGAAGCGCTTTTGGAAAGCAGCCCTAAAGAAATCCCAGGCGCCGATAAACTCTTGCTTCTGCACGCAGAACTCTGCGCAGAATGGCTAAATAAGCCCTCCTGCACCCGAGAAGCTACCGAAAGGCTCCTGCGCACTTTTCCTAACTCGCCGCTGGTTCCCTTAGCTAAGGCTCGGCTCGGTTTAGCTCTCATAGAAGAGGGCTCTCCCAAACAAGGAGTGCCTTACCTCCAATCCGTCTTAGAGCATCATGCTGACCATCCGGAGGCCGCTCGCCTGGCATTAGAAGGCTTACGAGAAGCCCTACCCCCCGAAGAGTACAACCAGATTTATCGGGATTTCCTCAGAAAAATACCCCCAGAAGGGCCTACAAGGCTGAACTTTGAGCGAGAACAGCTATTAGCCTTAGCGGCAGAAAAGCGCTGGGAGATGCTTTTACGTGAGGCTCGACGTATTCAGGCTGAACTGCCAATTTTGACTGAGGCCCGCTGGTGGGAAGCCCTCGCCTTAGAAATGACCGGCGATACGATGGGAGCTATCCAGCGCTATGAAAATCTGATTCAGGACCCGAACTTGGCTCAGCGAGCGCTTACGCAGCTTATCCTTTTAGCGCAGGCTCGGGGCGAAACCTCTAAAGCCCTCGCCTATCAGGAGAGCCTCCTCGTGCGCCTCCCAGCCGCTGGCTTTGCCTATTATCAGGCCCTTCTAAACTGGAGCAGCTTAGCCACGCAGGTGGGCCGGGCCGATACGGTTATCCCCCTCCTGCATAAACTGCTTAGCGACACCCTTTTGCCCACCTCTTCTCGCCAGCAAGCCTGGATTCAGCTAGCCCTCGCCCACGAAAAGCGGGGCTCTCCAGACTCCGCCCTCTTTTATCTGGCCTTAGTGCCCACGCTGGACAAAAATAAGTGGGCCGCCGAAGCCCTCTATCACATGGCCCGCTTGTACTACGAAAAAAGCGACTTTGCCAAAGCCCGCGAGGCCATTTATCGCCTGCGCGATGAGTATGCCGGCTACCCCATCCCCCGAGCGAATTCCTACCTGATTCTGGCCCGCATATTCCTCGCTGAGCAAAAATACACTTCGGCCCGAAAGCTCTTAGAAAATCTCCAACAGACCGCACCCAGCCCAGAAATCAAAGCTGCAGCAGGCCTCCTGCTGGATTCGCTCTCAACAGTGAAACCCCCCGAACCTCCCAAAGCCCCAAAAGAAACTAAAAAGCGCAAAGGGCAAAAATGAGAGAAGCCTAACATACCAACTTGATGCAAAGAAATGCGAGTCGGTGGGTATTTTGTGGGGC
>JAVVHK010000028.1:0-10844 GCA_032249525.1 Bacteroidota bacterium
GGCCAGCCCACAGGGCTGGCCGCCGCTAAAACCTCCCTCTCCATTCAGAAGGTTTTTGATTGCAAATGGTATAAGGCCCTATCTAACGCGATCCGACCCAAGGGGCGAATGGCGGCTGCGGATCCTGGAGTGTTCCGAAGAGGAGCTAACGAAGGTTTTTACCTAAGGAGCGTAACGTGTCCGGCCCTTTCCAAGTAGCGTAGAGGGCCGTTCCCGCTGAGAAGCTCTATGCGCAGGAGGTAGAAGTAAACCCCCTCTTGAGCGGGGTTTCCTTCGGGGGTTTGGCCGTTCCAGCCTTCATTCCATGAGCCTGAGAAAAGCTGGCGTCCCCATCGGTCCCATACTTGCAAGCGCCATTGTGCTACGCCCGAAAGGTTGTATGGGCGCAAAACATCATTGATTCCGTCCCCATTTGGAGTGAATACATTTGGCATGAGGCCATGGCAATACGGCGTTTCCACCCAAAAAGTATCACAGACCTGCCAGTGCTCGTTTGTGTCACAGCTGGTGGTATCCCAGACACAGACGATTGTAGGGTAGGTTTGGGCTTGCGCATAGCAGTTGAGGGCGGCACAGAGGCGAATAGTGAGGGGATTTTCACGGAGGATAGTGGGATGGAAGTTGGCTCCATAGAAGAAGTCTGGACTAAAGCTGGGGCCGATGTACTGAGTCGTGAGTAGGGAGAAGGTATCGGGGTCCGTAATGGTGAGGGTGTAACAGAGCGAGTCTGGGGTGATTTCAGCTTGCCAGGGACTGGGAAGGTCGCGACTTATGGTGGGGGGCTGGTTGGGGCTCAGAGGGCGTGGGCGAACCCACAGGGTTTCCTGTGTGGCAGGCGGCGCATTTGCGCAAGGCGGAGTATTCGTCGCCGTCAAAATGATCGGATAAAGGCTATCTGGACTGAGGTTACACCCCACTCGGAAACAGAGTTGTCCTTGAAGCAAAGGTCCTTCCCCAGATGGCGGAGAAAACTGCACACTGAGGAGAGAGGTAACCTGAAGGGTCAGAGGGCCCCCATTCCGAGCCGTGTCCTCTACGGAGATGGGGACGCAGTAGGCATACTTGTAGATGGCTTCGTAGGGGTTTGTCTGAGTCCAGCTCGGTGCATAAATCGCCACAGGATAAGTAGGGCGGCTCTGAATGAATACGAGGAGCGTATCGTAGCGGCGATGGAGCTCTGCGCATTCTAGGGAGTCGCGCACCTCTGCAATCAGCCTAACCCACTGGTTTAGGCCTTCGCAAGAAGGGCGCAGGCACACTTGAGCCTGCCATGTCAGCTGCCCTGTATCTGGGACTACCGAAACCACTTGAACCCAAGGAGGTACGGCTGTTAGGTACAGCTTATGCCGGCTAATAGGAGGACTATCCACAATACCAACCCGAATGCAGTATAAACTCTCCGGCCGCCAAAAAAGACTATCTACGCTCAAAAAGCTGACCACCGGCGGTGGATTCTCAGGCAGGCGAACCCGAAACCGAAGGGTGTCCCTTCGCGTAGGATAAGGCGGACATAAACGCGTCGCCACTCCCTCAATCACTATGCTGATCGGAGCTTCTATGGCTTCACAGCCAGCTCGGTAACATACCTCACCAAAAAGGGTGTCATTCCGCCAAAAAGTTTGATAATTGACACTGGCGGGTGCCGAGGTGAGGATATTTACCTGGGGTGGGGGCGAGGCAGGGTCCGCCGTCAGCCAGAAGGTGGTACAAGCTGTACTATCCAGAAACACTTCATATGCGCCTTGAACCAAAGGCAAACTGAGGGGTTCTACATTCTGAGCGAGCGTGCGCGGCGGAGGGGATAGAATCTGCACATAGATGGTATCCCGGGCGAAGGTGGTGCCGCAACGTTCGGTTTTTTGACCAATGACGATGAGAGGGAAAGTGCGTCCCGTGTCGTTACAGGTTTCTTGACGGCAGATTTGGAGGATGAGGGGATTTTGGGACAGGATTTGGATGGAGGTATTTCCTGATGGGGCGATAAACTGATAGCTGAGTTGGGCGCCGTCCGGTGGGGGGGCTGTATCCTGCACCGTAACCTGATAGCAGTATCCCTGTTGGGGCGGTATGAGGATAGTATCTCCGCGGGTAGAAAGGCCTGTGAGGTCATGGGAGACCAGGGGAGGCGGCGAAGGCGCCCTGCACGGACTCACATAAAACTGCATGTCTCTACGCACCTCACTTAGCAGCTGGCCATTCCGATACTCAAAGACAGAAACCACCACTACATAAAGGCCGGGATTAGGAGCCTTGACATGAAGGAGACCGGTTTGGGGGTTTATTTGGCAAATGCCGGATGGGCCGAAGGGCTGCTGAGCCGAGTATCCGGGTGCATACACCACCGTCTGATAGGGAGGAGGTCCCATTGGGTTGTGAGGACCCACCGTAGGAGACCCCAGCGAAGTATGGACAGCTCCAGCTCCGGCGATATTTTGGCTGTGGTAAGCAGCGCTAATCGCATAAACCAGAGAGTCTCCATCGGAATCTGTGGCGCTTTGGTCAAAAAAGAAGTCCACCCCTGCACACAAAAAGAAAGGCGGTCGGGCTGTAAAACGAGGAGCGCTATTACACCCTGCCCGCCGAGCAGGTGGAATATAGGCTAAATAAGTAACGCCCTCATAAAGGGGATTTTGGAGGTTCGTGATGGTGGCATTTCGGCAGCAGCGGGCCCATGCCACATAATAGCCATCGGTATTGGGCGGCAGCGTGTATTCAAAGCGATAGACCCCCTCTTCCAGACAGGTTTGGGGAGTTTGCAGAAAACAAGCTTGTATGGCGCCGGGCTGCCACGGACCAAAAGCGGTCAGCGACACCGAAAAATCCGCATAGGTACTGCCATTTCCCCGAAAAACATACACCCATATCGGGTTATCGTAGTTGGCTCCCGTCGGGTCCGTACAATCCCGATACAACCACAGCTCAAACCGATATCGGTAGTTCTGGGGGTCTATGCAGGTATAGTACAACTCGGCACCTGCGATGTGCTTGGCTAAAAGGCACACGCCCAGCGCTGCAAAGATCGGTACGCTTCTCATAGGGGCTCTCCAAATCTACCTAAAGCAAATATAGTCAATCTGGTTGGACTTCCACCCGCAGGAGGGCTTGAGCTTCTTTGAGGCGGGCTTCCAGAGAGGGGAGGTCGTTGGCTAAGAGAATGATATGGCCTAACTTTCGGTAAGGGGTGCTGCGCTTTTTGCCGTAAAGATGGACGGAGAGGCCGGGAATAGCGAGCAGTTGGGGCAGGGTGGGGAAGGAAGGCTTTCCGGTTTGGCCGGGGGGACCTAAGATATTCAGAAGAGCGGCGGGCGTATGAAGGTGGGTTTCGCCCAGCGGAAGCCCCAATAGCGCTCGCCAGTGCTGCTCAAACTGACTTGTCCAAGTAGAGCGGGTAGTGATATGGCCGGTATTGTGGGGTCGGGGAGCCGACTCATTGATGAGCCATTCTCCTCTTGTCGTATAAAAGAGCTCTACGGCTAAAAGCCCCACCACGCCTAAGTCTTCTGCCAGAGCTATGGCTATCTCTTGAGCGGTTTTCTGGGCCTGGGGTTCTAAGGCAGCGGGCAGACGCAAATGGGTCACTAAGTGCGCCTCAGGATGAAAGACGGCCTCAATCGGCGGAAAAGCCTTGACCTCCCCCCTTCGGGAGCGGGCTACGATGACACTAACCTCTTTGGCAATGGATACCTCCTCTTCCAAAAGGCTGGGAATAGGCCAGAGCGCCTCGGGAGCGCTTACCCGCTGAACTCCCCGACCATCATAGCCTCCTCGCCGACTCTTCTGGATCAGGGGAAAAGAAAGGTGAATCGCCTCCCCCGGAGCCCACAACTGAAAGCGCGGACTGGGAAAACCCCGCTCGGCATAATACTGCCGCTGCAGGCCCTTGTCTTGAATGAGCTTTACGACCTCGGGTGGGGGGAAAACCGCTACCCCTTCCTCTCGAGCCATCTCCAAACCCTGCACCGAAATATTTTCCAGTTCCACGGTGAGCATCTCCACCCCCTTCGCAAAACGAGCAATCGTCTGTGGATCCAATACTGAGCCTACTACAAACTCATGCGCCAGTCCATTACAGGGTGACTCCGGACTGCTATCCAGCACATGGACTTCCAACGCAAAGTCTATCCCCGCCTGAATGAGCATACGGCCCAACTGCCCTCCCCCTACAATCCCCACCCGAAGCATGGTGGCCCCGGCAGGACTCGAACCTGCAACCGCGGGATTAGAAATCCCGTGCTCTATCCAATTGAGCTACGGGGCCTTCTCCCCCTCTGCAAAGATGCGCAAAGTCTACCTCTCCGCAGGCGGCCCTCACCCCAAAAGGGTATGTACTTTTGCGTGTATGCGATGGGTTTGGGGCATAGGACTTGCCGTACTTTCGGGTTTCATGAAGGCTCAGCTACCCCCCCTCATTGACCGGGAAGTATTTTTTGCGGACCCGCAGCTGGCCGGAGTTCAAGTTTCGCCCGATGGGAAATACCTTTCCTTTCTCCGTCCGTACAAAGGAGCCCTCAATATTTGGCTCCAACCCATTGAGGAGGGCCAGCTTCGGGATGCTTTTCCCATTACGCAAAGCTCCAAACCTATCCTGACGTACTTCTGGACTCATGATAGCCGATACATCCTTTACGCCCAAGACCGAGATGGGGACGAGAACGACCACCTGTATAGGATCACGGTGGCCGACGCCCTCCCCGGTAAAATACCCTCTGCGACCGACCTTACGCCCCGAGAAGGGGTGAAAACGCTCCTCTACGCCCTCCCCTTTGATCGCCCACACATCGCTCTCATTGGCCTCAACGACCGAGACCCCAGCCTCCACGACCTGTATGAGCTGGAAATCCCCACCGGTAAGCTCACGCTTCTCTACCAGAATACCGATGGTATTCTGAGCTGGGCCATAGATGCCACAGGTCGCCCCCGTTTTGCAAGCAAACTGGGCCCCGAAGGCGAAACTCAGCTCTACGAGGTACGACCCAACAAGAAAAAATGGACCTTCACCCTCCGCTATCAGACCGCTTGGGATGAGTCTGCAGGCATTGCCCACATCCCCCGCAAAGGCAAAGCCGTCTATCTCATTACCAATAAAGGCACAGACAAGACCCGCTTGCTCTTATGGGACCCCACCAAAGGCACGGAAAAACTCATTCACCAGGACCCTCTGGACCGCGTGGACATTGCGGGGGTAGAGTTTGACCCAAAGACCGACTCCCTCCTGTATGTCGCTTATGCAGAGGATGAGCCGAGACGTTACTTCTTCTCCAAAGCTTGGGAGGAGCGCTACAAGAGATGGACCGAAAAACTCCCGGGCTATCAGGTAAGCGTCCAAGACCATAGCCATGATGAGCGGTACTTTATTTTGCGGGCGTGGCATGACCGAGAGCCGGGCCACTACTACCTCTGGGATGACAAAGCCCAACGTCTAATAGACCTAGGGCGGAGTAATCCCGATCTCCCCGTAGAGCATTTATCGGAGCGGCGGCCGATTCGGATTCGGAATCGGGAGGGCGTAGAACTTCCTGCCTACTTGACGCTGCCTAAAGGGGTACCGCCGAAAGGGCTTCCAGCAGTGCTTTTAGTGCATGGGGGGCCCTGGGCGCGGGATTACTACGGCTATGATGCGCTGGCGCAGTTTCTATCCAACCGCGGCTATGCCGTCCTGCAAGTAAACTTTCGGGGCTCTACGGGGTACGGTAAAGCCTTTCTCAACGCCGGCAACAAAGAGTGGGGCACAGGCCGCATGCAGCACGACCTCACCGATGCCGTGCAAGAAATGATTCGGCAAGGCATTTTTGATCCGAAGCGGGTAGCTATCATGGGCGGTTCGTACGGAGGCTATGCCACTCTTGCGGGGGTTACTTTTACCCCTGAGCTGTATGCCTGCGGAGTGGATATTGTAGGCCCCTCCAGCATTATTACGCTTATTCGTTCGGTGCCTCCCTACTGGCGGCCCGCTATAAAGATATTCCACACCCGCGTAGGCAATCCCGATGATCCGGCCGATGCGCAGCGCCTGAAAGACCAATCCCCCCTCTACCATGTGGATCGCATCCGGGTTCCCCTCCTCATCATTCAGGGGGCCAATGACCCTCGCGTCAAACAGCAAGAGTCCGACCAGATCGTCTATGCCCTCTACCAGAAAAACCTCCCCGTAGAGTACCTTTTGGCTCCGGATGAGGGTCACGGCTTTCGGCAGTACATCAATCGCATGGCGATGATGGTGGCGATAGAGAATTTCTTAGCTCGGCACTTGGGGGGGCGCCTTCAGGCCGAAGTCAGAGAGGAGATCGCTAAACGCCTTCGTGAAATCACTGTGAATCCCGCCTTAGTCAAGCCTACGCAGGAAGCCGCCGCCGCTCTTTCCTCAGCGCCCCGCTTGACCCCGGTTCTCTCTACTTCTCACAAAAGCCGATGGCTCTTTACCATTCAGATGACCACCTCTCAGGGTACGGCTCAGGCTTACCACCAGTGGGAAAAAACCGCCGATGGCTGGCGCTTCACCGAAGAAGTCCAAAGCTCCATAGCTCGCCTGCGCACGCAGGACACCGTGGAGATATTCCCTACGGGCGAAATGCGCCGTTACCATCGCACCCAAGCAGGCATCACCATTAACCTCCAGGTAAACCCTAATCACCAACTCACCGGCACCCTCTCGGCCATGGGCCAAAACCTCCCCGTAGAAAAGTCTGTCCCCCCCGAAACGCCTATCTACCCCTTGGGAAGCACCTTGATTTATTATATCGGCAGCTTACCCCTCAGCGACGATTACAAAACCGAAGTGCCGCTCTTTTCGCTGCAGAAACAGGACTTTGCGCCGGTGCAAATAGAAGTCCTGGGAGCAGAAGATATCATCGTAGCCGGACGAACAGTACCCTGCTGGAAAGTACAACTCAAAACGGAAAACACTACTCAGCAAGTGTGGATTAGTCGGGAGGATAAGCTCCCTTATCGGTTAAGTGTGCAGGTGATGGGGGCTTCTATGTTAGGGGATCGGATAGAATGAGGCGGGTTCGGGTAGGGGTTGCCAGTGTGCGCACTTGGCCCTTAGATTTTGCTGGGCATGTAGCTCGGCTCAAAGCTCTTTTGAGTGAAGCTCGCGAGAAAGGCGTGCAGGTCTTAGCCCTTCCTGAGCTGGTTTTGTCTGGGTATGAGTGCGGGGATTTTTTTTGGCATCCGTGGGTGAGCGAAGCCGCTTGGGAGTCCTTGCAAGCTGTGCTACCTGAGACTACGGGGCTATTCACAGCTATTGGACTACCTCTTCGGATTGGGGATCGCCTCTACAATGCGGCGGCCTTGGCCTTAGACGGAAAGCTCCTCGGTTTTGCTCTCAAAACCGAACTTCCTAAAGACAGCATCTTTTATGAGCCGCGGTGGTTTGTGCCGGGGCCTCGGGAGGCGCTTCTCAAGGAAGCGCGTACCGGCCTTCCTGCGGGGCCGTTTGTCGTAGAAGTGGATGGGGTGCGCATAGCCGTGGAGATCTGCGAGGAGGCTTGGCGTCCCCACCGAACCGTTGAGACCCTGGCCCCCCATATCATCTTGGGCCTCAATGCCTCCCCTTACGAAATCGGAAAACCCGCCCGCCGCCACCGTCTCATCTCCGAATCCAGCTACCGCTACCGCTGCGTCTACCTCTATGCCAACCTCCTCGGCAATGAAGCCGGCAAACTCCTCTACGACGGCGAGAGCCTCATCGCTTATCAAGGTCAGATTATAGCCGCTACAAAGCCTTTCTCGCTTGCAGAGTATGAGTTAGCCATAGCCGATATAGACTTAGACCCCCTTAGCACCACCCGCCTAAGAAGTGGCTTTCCTACTGGTGAATCACCCTTAGTCTCTATCCCTCACTTCCAATGGAAGGAGCCAGCCTTCTCTCTGGGCGCTAACCCGCCTGTATCCCCCCTCCCCGACGAAATGGCCGTTACCCAGGCCATCTCCATGGGACTATGGGATTATCTCTACAAGACTCGGCACAAAGGGTTTGTCGTTTCGCTCTCGGGAGGCCTGGACTCCGCCGCCTGTGCAGTGTTCGGGTACTTATCCATTCAGAGAGCCCAAACCGAAATTCCCCCCGAGTCGCTCTCGGCTTATGGGTCCATGTCCCCCCATCAGCTGAAAGTCTATACCTTCTACCAGGCGACTCGTCAAAGTTCTGAAGAAACCTTTCGCAGGGCGCAGGGTCTGGCTAAGGCTTTGGGGGTTCCTTTTGCGCGCTGGGAGATTCAGCCGATTGTGGAGGCGTATGAGGCTCTGGTGAGCAGCTGGCTTGGACGGCCGCTTTCTTGGGAAGAGGATGACATTGCTCGGCAAAACTTGCAAGCTCGGGTGCGTGTCCCTGGTATTTGGATGGTAGCCAATCTCATGGGAGCGCTCCTTCTCACTACCGGAAATCGCAGCGAGATCGCAGTGGGCTATACGACTATGGATGGGGATTCAGCGGGGGGATTAGCTCCTATTGGAGGCCTGAGCAAACCTTTTCTCAAAAAGTGGGCGCTTTGGGCGGCTGATTTTTACCATTGGCCTATACTGGCGGAGATTGCCGAGGCGACGCCTACCGCTGAGCTGCGTCCTCATCCGCAGGCTGACGAAACCGACCTCATGCCCTATCCCCTCCTCACTTTCCTGGAAGATAAACTGATCTGGGAAGGTCACCCCCCCAGCACTCTCCCCATCCTGGCACAAGAGCACTTTGCCCAGCTCTCCCTGCCTGAGCTGAGACAATATAGCCAGCGCTTCATCCGCCTTTTCGCTACCAGCCAGTGGAAACGAGAACGTTTAGCCCCTGCCTTTCACGTGGATAAGTACGATTTAGACCCCCGGGGCGCCGCCCGCTTCCCCATCCTCCATGCCCTAAAAAGTGAAGATACCCCTCCCAGAAGCTAAAAAGACTCCGCTACTTCAAATTGTGTTATCTTTGCCGTATGACAACCGTCCAAGTCGTAACCCGAGGAGGGGCCTTCCTGATTCAGGAAACCCCCAGCGAAGCTGTATTTATCCCAGAAGAGTGGAACGACGAACAGAAGCAGCTCGCTAAGCTGTGCGAAGACTTCTTAGAAAAGGAGATTTATCCCCGCTTGGATGAGATAGACTACGGCGACCCGACCAAAGTGATGCCCGAGCTTCTCCGAAAGGCTGCGGAGTTAGGCTTTCTGGGGCTGACTGTGCCCGAGGAGTATGGCGGGCTGGGCATGGACTTTTTGACGGGAATGCTCTTCACTGAAAAGTTCGGGCCTTCGCATTCTTTTGCGGTGGCCCTTTTAGCGCATACCGGGATTGGGACGCTGCCCATTCTCTACTTTGGCACTCCGGAGCAAAAGCAAAAGTACCTCCCCAAGCTCGTAACGGGCGAGCTTTTTGCTGCGTATTGCCTCACTGAGCCGGGTTCGGGTTCGGATGCGCTGGGCGCTCGCAGCAAGGCCGTCCTCTCCCCCGATGGCAAGCATTACATCCTCAATGGCCAAAAAATGTGGATAACGAACGGCGGTTTTGCCGATTTATTCACTGTCTTTGCCAAGATAGATGGCGAAAAGTTCACAGCTTTCTTAGTGGAGCGAAACTTCCCTGGCGTTTCTGTGGGAGCCGAAGAAAAGAAAATGGGTATCAAGGGCTCCTCTACGCGGCAGGTATTCTTTCAGGATACGCCAGTGCCCGTAGAGAATGTGCTGGGCGAAATAGGAAAGGGGCATGTGATTGCGTTCAATATTTTGAATATTGGGCGGATCAAGTTAGCGGCGGCGACGTTGGGTTCGTGTAAGCGGCTCATAAGCATTTCTGTGCAGTATGCGAACCAGCGGCATCAGTTTGGGCGGCCGATAGCGAGTTTTGGGGCGATTCAGCACAAGCTGGCAGATATGGCTATTCACACGTGGGCGCTGGAGTCGGCGACTTATCGGGCGAGTGCGGACATTCAGAATTATGAGTCTTACCTCCTTTCGCAGGGCCAGCCTTATGAGAAGGCTCTTTTAGGCGCTGCTCAGGAGTATGCTGCGGAATGTGCTCTCCTCAAAGTCTTCGGCTCCGAAGTGCTGGACTATGTCGTAGACGAGGCCGTCCAAATCCACGGCGGATATGGGTACTCGGCCGAATACCCCGTAGAACGAGCCTATCGCGACAGCCGAATCAATCGCATTTACGAGGGCACCAACGAAATCAACCGCATGCTCAGCGTGGAATACCTCCTCCGCAAAGCCCTCAAAGGAGAACTGGACCTCCTCTCCGCCGCCATGAAAGTCCAAAGCGAACTGATGAGTATCCCAGAATTAGGCACAGAAAATGGAGAGTTTTTATCGACAGAGCGGAAAGCGATTCAAAACCTCAAGAAAGCGATCCTCATGGTGGCCGGGTATGGAGCCCAGAAGTACATGCAATCTTTAGCCGAAGAGCAGGAAGTGCTTATGGCGGTGGCAGACATGCTATTGGATACTTATGTGGCGGAGTCTATGCTTTTGCGGGTGGAGAAACTCTCTAAGCAGCGGGGGGAATCTGGGGTGGCAGACGAGTTAGCGATGTTGCGGGTGTATCTCTTAGAGGCGCAGGAGCGCGCGGCGGTGGCTGGGCGGCGAGCCATCCTCCATATGAGTAGTGGAGATGAGCGGCGGATCCTCCTTATGGGGCTCAAACGTTTCACCAAGCCCATAGAGGTAGATGCGATTGGACTGCGTCGTCAGATTGCGAAGACTATCATTGAGGCGAATCGCTATCCGTACAGCACCTGCTGAATGATAAGGGGGGGCGCCGTCAGCGCCCCCCTACTTTTTTAGGGCTTAGGACTGGCTGGATGATACTAGTTTGAGGCAAAGGGTTTCTGGATGTCAGTCGGTGGTATTTTGTGGGGCCGCCGCCCGCCAAAG
>JAVVHK010000029.1:0-10647 GCA_032249525.1 Bacteroidota bacterium
GCCCGGGGGGGGGGGGGGGGGGGCGTGTGCCCCGGGGGGCGCCCCGGCGTGGGGGGCGCCCGCCGCCAAAACCTCTCTCCTTTCAGAGGGTTTTTGATGGTAAGTGGTATTAGAGGATGAGCTCGGTTTTCTTCTTGGGGTAGAGAGCCTGATAGCCGAAGCCCAGCAGGATGATAGCGAGAGAGAGGGCAACGCCTGTATGGGTGGAGATAGGGGGGAGCGTGATAGCTTGGCCGGGCAGGGTGCTAATGAAGGCTACTGTGCCGATTAGACTTTCTGCTAAGAGGGTAGTAGCCCAGCTTAGGAGGGTACCGAGGATGGGTATTTTTAGGGTAATAAGCCACAGGACGCCCGTGTAGCTAAGGAGGGTGGCTAAGGGAATAGCCAAGAGATTGGCCAAGAGGAAGTAAAGGGGGAATTGCGTGAAATAAGCCCAGGAGAGGCCGAGGGTGCCGAGCTGTGCCGCCAAAGAGACGGCTAAGAGGTCTCTCAGATAGCTTCCTCCGTAGGGGAGGTGCTCCAGCTTATTTAGGAGGTGTCTGAAAGGGTCATACCAGGCTAAGATGCCGGCGACGGCGGCATAGGAGAGTTGGAAGCCTAAGTTGTAGAGGAGGTTGGGTTTGAAGAGGAGTTGGAGGAAGGCGGCAAAGCCTAAGGCGTTGAGGGCAGCGTAAGGGCGATAGAGCATTCGGGCCAGGAGGGCTATGCTTCCCATGATTACGGCCCGCATAGCTGAGGGAGAAGCGGCCGTTAGGAAGCCGTGAAAGAAAAGGAGCCCCATGAGAGGGATCACTACGTAAGGCTGGCGGTCGCTACCGGGTGGCAGGAGGTGTCGGACGAGGAAGAGCGCAAGGGTCAAAACCAGGCCCACGTGCAGGCCGGAAACGGCGAGGATATGGGCTGTCCCTGAAAGTTGAAAAGCGAGGCGAGTTTCGGGGTCCAGGCCGCGCTTGTAGCCTAAGAGAAGGGCTTCGGTGAGGGCTCGGGCCGATGGGGATCCTGGGAAGTGGTTCCTCATGGCTTGAATGAGGTGGTGCCTCCAGCGGTAAAAGTAGCCCATGAGGTAAGTTTTTTCGGGGCCGAGGGACTGCCAGTTGTCGGAGAAGGTGCTCACGTAGACGCCTTGGGCATTCCAGTAGGTTTGGCCGAATTGCAGGCTATCCAGGTGGGCAAGGAGGCGGATCTTTTCACCGGGCAGCAGGCGAAGGGCTGTCGTATCTCGGGTGTAGAGGAGGAGCTTTCCTTCGGTCGGATAGGAGTGGGTATCTTGGGGGAACTGAAAAGCGGAAATTTGTAGGAGGAGGCGGACGGCTTTTGGGGTGCGGAGGGGTTCTTCCAGGAGGTAACCTTGTAGGTAGCCGGTTTTGCCGATGAGGTGGGAGATGGGGTTAGGGGGTGGTTGGTTATCCCACCAGGCTCTGAGCCAGCCCAATAGGGCGAAAAGACCGAAGCCCCATGTGCCGCGATCCGTCCAGCCTATCCACCAGAGGATAAGGGCCCCTGCGGCTATTCCGGCAGCAGCAACAAGGCCCCATAAGGAGGCTTGACCCAGCAAAATACCTACTGCGCTCCCCACGCCAATCCATAGGAATGGGTGTGGAGAGCGCAAGAGCATGCAGTTATTCCACGGTGACGGACTTTGCTAAGTTTCGGGGTTGGTCTATATCACAGCCGCGCTGGACTGCTACGTGGTAAGCTAAGAGCTGGAGGGGCAGTACTGTAAGGAGAGGATAAAGAGGTTCGGGTACGGCAGGCACGTAGAGGACTTCGTCGGCGAGGGTGGGTAGGCGGTTATCCCCTTCGGTGCCGATGGCGATGACGTAACCTTTACGGGCTTTGACTTCTTGGAGGTTACTGAGGACTTTTTCGTAGGTGCGGTCTTGGACGGCGATGATGAGGACGGGCATATTTTCGTCGATGAGGGCGATGGGGCCATGTTTCATTTCGCCGGCGGGGTAGCCTTCGGCGTGGATGTAGGAGATTTCTTTGAGTTTGAGGGCGCCTTCGAGGGCGACGGGGTAGTTGTAGCCGCGTCCGAGGAAGAGGCAATGGTCTTTTTGGGCGAGTTTTGGGGCGAGGGCTTGGATTTGGGGGTGGAGGGTTTTGAGGGTGGTTTCTACGAGGGAGGGAATTTTGAGGAGGGCATGGATAAGGGTGTCGTGGAGGTGGCGGTCTATCTTGTAGCGGGCGGCGCCTAAGTGGAGGGCGAGGAGGGTCAGGGCGGTCAGCTGTCCGGTAAAGGCTTTGGTGGAGGCGACGCCGATTTCAGGTCCTGCATGGATATAAACGCCGGCATCGGTAATTCGGGGGATGCTGGACCCCACGACATTGGTGATGCCGAGGACGAGGGCCCCGCGCTCGCGCGCCTGGCGAAGGGCAGCCAACGTATCGGCCGTCTCCCCACTCTGGCTAATGCCTAGCACTACATCATTCGGCCCCAGCACCACATCCCGATACCGAAACTCAGAGGCATATTCTACATCCACAGGTAGCTGCGCTAAATGCTCCAGAAGATACTTCCCCACCAAGCCCGCATGATAGCTGGTACCACAGGCCGTGATAATCATCCGAGGAGCCGTAAGCAGACGCTCTAAGACGCTGGCAATTCCGCCTAAGCGTACCTCTTCGGGTTCTTTGCGGATACGGCCGCGCATGCAGTCTTGAATGGAGCGGGGCTGCTCAAAAATCTCTTTGAGCATGTAGTGCGGGTAGCCTTCTTTTTCTATTTCGCGGACATCCCAGTCAATGTATTCTATTTTTCGGAAACGTTGGCGGGGGGTAAAGGTATGGATTTCGGGTTCGGGGAGGGTAGGATTTAGGATGGCAAATTCGTCATCCTCCAAGTGGAGTACTTCTCGGGTGTGGGCGACGAGGGGGGTAGCGTCTGAAGCGGCCATGTATCCATGGGAAAGAAAGCCGATAACAATAGGACTGAATCGGCGCACGAGCGTAACCTCCTGGGGGGCTTTTCGGCGAAGAATGGCTATGCCAAAGGTGCCTTCTACTTCTTGAAAAGCCTTTCGGAGGACTTCCGGCCAAGAGAGGGTGGGGTTTTCGGCCTCCACATACGCAATCCAGTTGCAAAGGACCTCCGTATCGGTTTCGCTCAGGAAGGGGATGCCCTTCTCGGTAAGGCGGCGCTTGAGGTGTTCGTAGTTTTCTATGATACCATTATGCACGAGCACGATTTCTTCGTTGAAGCTGAGGTGGGGGTGGGCATTGATATGGGTGGGGGCGCCATGAGTGGCCCAGCGCGTATGAGCAATCCCCGCATAAGCAGTCGGAGCGCTATTACCCACTGCTTCCTGAAGGGCAGAGACCTTACCGCTCTGTTTGCGAATGAAGAATTCCCCATTCGGAGTGATAAGGGCAAGGCCCGCAGAGTCATAGCCCCGATACTCTAAGCGCTTGAGGCCTTCCAGCAGGAGATTAGCACAGGATTGTGTCCCCGTATAGGCGACAATGCCACACATTACAGCGAAGTTACAGAATTTGGTAAGAGAGGGCGATGAGGCGAAGGGGGAATGATAGGCCCCCCCGCTGTTAAATTTTCCCCCACATGACATGCACTTCAAAGGTTATCCGTCGCAGCTTTGTGCCTTCGTAGGGGCCGGGTTCGCTGGCTGGCCGCTTGAGGTGGTTGGTTAGCCCGATTTCGTAATAGCCGCTAAAGCCCGTCGTTCCGAAGCTTGTGGGCAGCTCTATGCTCAGCCCTAATGGCAAAGTGGCATACCATCGGTTAGGCGAACGACCACTCTGAGGGTCCGAGAGATGGAGCTGCTGGTAGCGATATCCTGTTACCAGCCCTGTCCGGGGATAAAACACCTTCCATCGAGGCCCAAACCGAAAAGCCCCCTCCACCGCTTTGTAGGCGGTAATTTGCCCTTGACGGAAGTCTCTATTAATGAGGGGAAGGCGCACCTCCTGAGGACCGCCTTTATAAACCCAGACTACCCCCGCTTCAAATCCCGCCCCCCACCGGTAGTTCTTATAGGTAGCCCCGATAGCCCCATCGGCAAACCAGCCCATCGGGACAGGTTCGCCTGTATCTGTAAAGTGGTTGAATCGGCCCTGAAAAGACAGACCAAATCCCTGCTGGGCCAACGCCAGGCTCCACAGGCCCATCCAAATAACATACCTGCGCATGGCAGCTCAATATAGCTGTTTTATAGGGATTCTTGTCGGCTGGGCCGGAAGGCTCAGGGTGTTTGTAATGGGTGGGAGAAAAAGCTCTTTTTGGAGTGGAGATTTTATGGGCTGGGGTTCTGTGGGACTTTTTTGAGGGGGGAGCTAAGGGGGTTTTAGCGCAGCTGGATGGTAGAGGCTTGGGAGGGGTCTAATTTGCCAGCCATGATGAGGCGCAGTTCGCGTCGGCGGAGGGCCTCTTCGTATTGGCGGCGTTCTTCTTCCGTCTCTGGCTCAATAGGAGGGACTGGGATGGGGCATCCACTCTGATCAATGGCTACGAAGGTGTAGTAGGCTTCATTGCAGAGGCGGCGAATGTTATTGGGGAGGGTTTCCGCAAAGACCCGAAGATAGACTTCCATGGAGGTGTTAAAAGCGCGTGTAACATACGCCTCTATGGTTACGAGTTCTCCTACGCGGATGGGCGAGCGAAAGCTTACATAGTCCACGGCGGCGGTTACACACACCCGCTGCGAATGCCGATAAGCCGCTACCGCCGCCGCAATATCCATCCAATAGAGGAGCTGCCCTCCCATGAGGTTGCCCAGAGCATTGGCATGGTTGGGGAAAACCATCTCGGTAAGCACGGTAAAGGAGTCTGAGGGCTTCTTCGGGCTCATGCTCATCAGGCAAAGGTAGAAAATCCCCATGGCCTTCTTGTTTTCTGTGTGTGAGGAGGAGGCGTTATGCCAGTAGTTGCAAAGAGTTTCTGAATGCGAGTCGGTGGTATTTTGTGGGGCCGGCCCCCCCCCAAAGCCGGCGGCGGCCCCCAGCGAAAGCGGCGGGCCCCCCCCCGGGGGGGGCCCCCCCCAAAAAAAAAAAAAAAATAATAAAAATGGGGGGGGGGGCGCCCCATTGCTTGGGGGGGGCCCCGCCCTGGGGGGTGGCCGCCGCCAAAACATCTATCTTCATTCAGAAAGTTTTTGCTTGCAAATGGTATAAGGCCTGCATTTCAGGTGGGCCCCGGTCACAGCCCAAAATGATAGAGAATGCTTATCTTTGGCAAGATGCGGGTAGGGAGTTATTTCCTGTTTGGGCTTGCGGGGCTTTGGGCGCAAGGGGTAGGCATAGGTATTTTGGTTCCCGACTCAGCGGCCATTCTGCATTTAGAGTCGGACCGGAAGGGGCTTCTCATCCCTCGTTTGAGTACGGCTCAGCGGGATGCTATTTCCAACCCCCCTTGGGGCCTCGTCATCTTCAATACCACTGATAGCGTCCTCCAGTACTTCAATGGCCGCTGCTGGCTCAATGCCTACCAGGAGTCCTGCGAAGATTGTAACTTCACCCTCACCCTCTCCGCTTATAGCGGCAATATTGACCACATTAATAGAGACTCCGTGCAGGTGACGGTTACGGTAACCCAAACGGCCGGCACGCCGCAGAGTATCGCTCTACAGGTGTATTCGGTTTTGCCGCCGTATGTGAGTTATACTTTTTCGCCGACGGTGCTTACAGGCTCGGGGAGTTCTACGCTGACGATTCGGGCAGAGCCGATTGCGCCGGGAGGCACTTATCCTATCATCGTTCAGGCTGTGTGCGGCCGTACCATCAAGAATGCCGTTTACACCCTTACCATAGATACCTGCTATTATGTCCAAATTCTCAATAGCACGACCGACTACCATCTGACCAATCAAAATCCCCACATCCCCACGAATGTGCCTGTTTGTGTGGTGGTTCGTACTCATCCGGGGGTGGAGGTCAGTTCTACGAATGTGGCTAATCCGGCTTTTACGACGGGGGGGCTGCATCCCCAATCGGTGGTGGCGCTGATTCATGAGGGGGCGTTTTTGGGGAAGGGGGGAGCGGGAGCGTCAGGCGGGTCTTCCCCTACTTTCAGCAATCCGGGCGGCGATGGCGGCGATGCCATGCACATAACTTGCCGCACCTACCTGTATTTGCGGAATGGGTATCTCTTTGGGGGTGGGGGAGGCGGCGCCTCCGTAGGTATCTCTTGGAGCTTCAATGTGCCTATTTTAGGGACTTTCAGTTTTGACTTTGGGGTGGGGGGAGGCGGTGGCGCAGGCAATGGACCGGGTGGCACCTCCGCCACACCACCCCCTCTATTTTTCCCCGGACAAGATGGAACCGGCGGCTTGACAGGTCGGGGAGGCTTAGGAGGGCGCATGTACACGCCTCTCAACTTTCCCTTGGGGCCTGTAACCGTAACTCTGACCCCGACTGCCCAAGGCGGAGATGGCGGAGATTATGGATACCCCGGAACTACGGGATTCATCTTTGCTTGCGCGCAGGCGTCGGTCACTTTACCTCCTCCCCTCGGCACGATCACCATTCCCTTAGGCTGTTATCCCTCGGGCGGGGTGAGTTTTCAGCCCGGAGGCCAGCCCGGCTACGCCGTGCGCCGCTTAGGCGGAGCCCCACTTTTCCCCTACCCAGATGCCCCTTACCTCACCAACTTCATCAAAGGACGCATCGGTCCCTAAATCCAACCGCCTATGACCCGCAACCTTACCATACTGCTGACCTCTCTGCTCACTGCGCAAGTGCGCATAGAAGCCCGCTTAGAAGAACCCCCCCAGAAAACCAGCCTCCAAGTAGAAGGCCAACTCACCCCACATTACCTCCGCTGGCTCTACACAGGAACCTGGGGCGGGCGCGACCTCCCTCTGATGGACATCCTTACTCATCCCGATGGCAGCTATCTCCTAGACCACCAGAAAAAGGCCAGTTACCTCCTCAAGCCTGACTTGCCCCAAGTGCGCGCTATAGCAAGTCCCGAGCTTCTCAAAAAGGAGTCTTACTTAGGTTATGCTGCTGAAAAGTATCGCCTAAAGCTTTCCGACGGCTCGGAGCTGATTTTTCTTTGGACAAAGGGGGTTTCTTTTGATTGGCGACCGTGGAAAGAGCACCTCAGGGACCCACGCCTAAGGGCTATTTTAGAGGCAGGCTTTACCGAAGGGCTACCCCTTCTCTGGCAGCATTTTAGTGCGGAGGGGACCCTTCTCAGTGAGTGGCGGGTTGAGCAGGCTGTTCCTTTCCAACCTGACCCCTTTGATGCTATGCTCCCCTACGACCCTATCCCCATTGAAAAAGCCGTAGAAGTAAAACTCCAGCAGAAATAACCCCCCTCCGCTCCTTTCCTTTGCCAGATAAGTACAAGGTTTTTGGTGCCGATATCTGCGCCTCCTGGTGTACGCTCGCAATAGCTTGCTCTCCCTAAACTTTACTTATATTTGAGTGTGGGCGGGGAGACTTTTACGCTACCGGAAGTGTTTCACGAGTGGATAAAAGCGGTGAGTCGGTATCCTATGTTTGATGTATGGCGGGAGGGACGTTTGTGTTCGGTCCGTCTCCTGCACATCTTACGGCCTGAAAGGGATTCGCCATGGGATATTTTTGCCCACTGGCAGCGCTTGCGAGATGAGTTTCCGCCTGCATGGTTACCTTTGGGGTATGATGCCTTTGGGAATATTCTCTTCTGGGACTTGGAGGGAGGGGGGGTTTATATGGCTTGGCGGGGCTATCCGCCCAACCTTCGGGCTCCCGTCGCCCCAAACCTGCAGCACCTCATTGAAAACCTCTACTATCGCCCCTTCGCCTGATGAAGCTCAGTAAAATCTTGCGTTGGGCTGACCGCTATCCGTACTTCTACTTCCTCCTCCAAAATGATCCCCAAGAGGAGGTTATCTTATATCGCTGGGTTTTGGGCGTAGGCCATAAACCCCACAAAGGGCCCCTCACCCCCGGAAACTGGTACCTGGGCGGATGGCGCTACGAATGGGGCCTCCCTTTTGAAAAATCCCCCAAGACTCCTTGGATAGACTTTCCTCATGTAGCCTTCTTCCAGCCCCAAATCGTCATAGCTACCGAAGAGGCCCCTGACTGGACGCCAGAAGACCTGCCCCCGCTTCGCCCCAATCTACGTTACCTCCACGCCAGCTTAGACCGCCGAACCTTTGAGGGCACCGTAGAAGTCCTGCGCCAACACATCTACCACGGCGAAGTCTATCAGGTCAACCTCACCACAGCCTTCCTATGGGAAGGCACCATAGACCCCATCACCACTTACCTCCACCTCCTCTTCCATAACCCCACCCTATACAACTACCTCTTCAAGTGGCGAAATCGCTATGTAATAGGCGCTTCACCAGAACGGTTTTGTCTAATCTGGCGCAATATTTTCGCGCAACAGCCCATCAAAGGTACCGCCCCTCGCGGACAAACCTTAGAAGAAGACAACCAGCTCCTGCTCAACCTCCGCAAGAACCCCAAGGAGATAGCCGAAAACACTATGATCGTTGATATGGTGCGCAATAACTTTTATCGTTTTTGTACGCCAGAGAGTGTAGTGGTCTATCGTTGGGCGGCTGTACATACTTACCCGGGGGTGCATCATTTGGTATCTGGGGTGAGCGGGCAGAAGCGCTCGGAGGTAAGTTTTTTAGAGGCTATTCGGGCTATTTTCCCGGCGGCCTCTATGACGGGGGCACCGCAAGAGGCTGCCCAAGGCTTTATTGAGCGGTACGAGCCGATTGCACGGGGAATTTATTCTGGGGCGTTGGGCTACCTCACGCCCGAAGGAGAAGGCGACTTTGCCGTAGTAATCCGCAGCTGGGTCTATGATGCCCGCGCCAAAAAACTCCTCCTCCAAGTAGGTAGCGGCATCACCTACGACTCCCAACCCCGCGCCGAATGGGAAGAAACCCTACTCAAAGCCCACCGACACCTCCAAAGCTTAGGCATCCCAACCCCTACCCCAAGCCTCTAAAAAACCCCTCGCCCCTCACATCAGAATATAGCTTATCGTAGCCGCACACCCCATAATGCTCCCCAAAGCCACTTCAGAGAGGGTATGAGCCTTAGTTTGCCACCTTTGATAGGCTACAATCGCCCAGAGCCCTATACACAAAGCTGCCATCATAGAATAACTGCGCCCATACCACAGGAAAAAAGTAGCCAAGCCCGCCCACCCCTGCGCATGTAAGGAAAAACTCCATCGCCAATGTCCAAGCCAGGCCAACGCCGTATGCCAGAGGAAAAAGTTTAGCCAGTAAGTAATGATGGGTTCAACCGTCGCCGCCCGCAAACCTAATAGGGTCAAAAGCTGCCAGAAAATAAGAAATTGACGCCTACCCCGAAAAAGGGTGAGAATGTCCAGGACTTGGGGAGCATAGAGACTTACATAATGCAGCAGCCCACTCAGACCCACGAGAAAGGTCCAGCTTGCCACGACCCAGCCCACCTGCCACCGACTCCAGTAAGAAATAAAGACGGCCTGCCAGATCGCCGGATGCATGAAGATGGGGAAGGCCCTTTCCCAGAAGGCTTTTACCATGAGAGGGCAAAAAACACCCCTGCCGGGTTGAGACGGGCCTCCACACGAAAGCCATAAAGATGGGCATCGGCATACGCTTCACCAGCGGCTAATCCATACAAAACTACCGTCGTCAGTAAAAAAATATCCCGATTTTGGCGGTGGTATTCGCGCAAGCGCCGGAGGTTTTCGGGAGGCATACTGAAAGTCGTAGGGTCCTGAAGACTGCTCTGGTAAGCCTGGCGGTAATAGAGGTAGCTCTGATGTTCTCGGTAAGTGAGGTAGGCCGGGAGGCCCAAGGCCGCCCAGACGATGGGAGCTTTCCAGTAGGCTCGGTTGTAAATCTGACCGGCGCCCGGAAGAAAAAGAGACAAGGCTAAGGCGGTGCGAGGGTTGGGCGCCCAAGCGGAGTCCAGTCTTTGCCCCCATAGTCCCACCCCCAAAGCAAACCACACCCAACGCCTCATGTACTTTTGCTTCTGTGTCAAAGATACGGGTTCTTCGGCTCATCAGTCGGCTCAATATTGGGGGGCCGGCCCATCATGTGCTCCTTCTGACGAAACATCTACCCGCTGATCGGTATGAGACGCTCTTAGTCGCCGGTCAAGAACCTGCCGGAGAACTGCGCGCCGAAAAATGGGCCGCTCAACATCAGGTGCCTGTACACTATCTTCCTGCTCTCCGGAGGACGCCTAACCTATGGCATGACCTCATAGCCCTCTGGCAGCTCTACAGGCTCATACGCACCTACAAGCCCCATATTCTCCACACGCACACGGCTAAAGCGGGAGCTCTCGGCCGCTTAGCCGGGTGGATAGCCGGCGTACCCATCCGAGTCCATACTTTCCACGGCCACTCCCTCTACGGCTATTTTCCGGCGCCTGTCTCCTGGGCTTACCGGTGGATAGAACGCCTCCTAGCTCGCCTCTCTACTCGCCTCATCACCATAAGCCCCGCCCTCCAAAAAGAACTTGTAGAGCGCTTTCGGATCGCTCCCCCAGAGCGCTTTACAGTCATCCGGCTGGGCTTTGAAATGGAGCGGTGGGCTCAATACGACGCTGAAAAAGCTCGCCTATGGCGGCAGAGCTGGGCTCCACACGGCGAAACCCTCCTAGCCTGGATAGGCCGCATGGTCCCCATCAAACAGGTAGAAACCCTCTTAGAAGCCGCTGCCCCCCTCATTCGCA